>JASHQX010000149.1 GCA_030038895.1 Thermoplasmata archaeon | reverse complement strand
CCGTACAACTACACCGGCGGAAATCTCACTATGACCGTGCTGTTCAACGCGACCACTTTCATCGGAACCCCCGAGGACGGATTGGTACTCTTCTTCTTCATGAACGATACTCTCGTAAACCCAGTCAGCTCCAAGCATCTTGAGAGTGAGACGGCCTCTGGTAGTTTTCTTCCGGTGGTCGTGGAGAATCTTCACATAAACAGCACCGACAACTTTCGAGACATCACCTCAGGCGATATCGGCTTTCCCAATTCCACGACCCAGTACTTCGCGATTCAGTGGGATCCGCTCTGGACCATAGAGAGTCATGAGACCCCGGGCTGGAACGTCTTCGCAGCCGACCCTATCGGTAACTTTATCTCACAATTCGCCGCGAGCCCATCGGCAATTGTCCTGGGGAATCAGACCACGTTCGTGGTCAGCTTCTCTCAAGCGCTCAAGAAAGTAACCATCCGATATACCGACCTTCCGCCCGGCTGCGTGTCGGCCAATACCTCCAAGCTCACCTGCACTCCAACGGCCGCAGGGACCTTCACGACGTGGGTTAAGGTTCAGGGAAGGGACAAGACCTGGGACATCGCGAGCACGACGCTGACGGTCTATCCGAGCTAATCTCTCTCGAGATTATCGAACTCACGGATCGTTTGAGCTCCCCGCACTGCGGGACCTTCGGGACCCCCGCGGGTGCAACAGGCGTTGCACCCGCAAGGAAGTGCAGATCTCATGATCGATTCTCCCCGCGTTCCTGCGAGTCCATAAGTCCAACGAAGCTGGCGCCTGGAAAAGGTCGTAAGTTTGCCAAAGCAACCCCTTCCGCTTCTGAGTCCGCACGAATCGCGCGATAGGTGTAGACTGAGCGGCGGGATCCTAAAAGACGAGAGTGCGAACGCTGGACCCGTCCTTCGTTCAGCAGGCGCTGGAGAGTTCGTGCAAACCGATCGCGAGGAATTCCAAGAGCCTCGGCCATGCCGCGTTCGGTCGTGGTGATAGGATCCAGCTGGCCGCCCCCGCGAGCCCGTCCCGAAACCGGCACTCCGGCCAGGTAGGCAAGAATCAAGTTTCGCAGATGAACTCCAGCGGGGCGTCGCGTTTCAAAGCGGAAATCCTGTTCTCGAGTCACCTGCTCCCTAACGGGATGGGTACGGGGAAACCCAATCCCCTTCCAGTCCCGATCAGGATCGAGCTTAGCCTTGCGGCAGTGGCTGAGGAGCTTGGCTCTCCACCGGTTCCTCTCTGTAGGAGTACCATGGCGCGTTGCCCACTCTTCCAATTCGGCGAGACTGCCAGCCTGATCCGTCGCGGCGTCACACCGGCGAGCCGCAGCGCTGGATTTGAGAAGCGCCGAACGACTCCGGATGGGGTCCCCCTTAAGCTCGAAAATGCGGGCGAGGGCCCGATAGAAATCCGGCTCGTAACACAATCCGTCCACGTCAAGTCGGCGGCCCGTGGCTGTCAAGTCCTCCAGGGCCTCCTCGACGTTCCCAGTCTCAGCTCGGGCGATCGCCAAAAGAATCCGAACGTACGCGTGGTAAGTGGAATTGGGTGCGTACTCGGCAGCCCGGGAACTCTCCTCCAAGAGTCTTGCGACCGGACCGTAGTCGTTGTCGAGAATTCCAAGAAGGCCGATAAAGAGGTTAGCCCACGGGATCTGCGAGCGCAGGTCGAACTTGCTGATGAGGTCAATCGCTGCTCGGACGTGCTGCCAACACGCTGCGATTTGCCGGGTGCCGAGCTCGATCTTAGCGAGTTCCAACAGTGTCGCGGCTTCTTGTTCGGCCCCCCCGCAGGTGCCGTAGAGCCCTACCTGTCGAACGAGGATTCGGTAGCCGATTTCCCCCCTGCCCCGCGAATACTCGAGCACGGCTTCCGCGGTTCGGAGGGCGAGCCCCGCTGGGGAATGACCGAGTCGTCTACCCTGCACGAGCTGTCGTGCTTCTTTCAGCAGACCCTCCGCAGTCCTGAATTTGACGGCAACCGAAAGTGCCGCGATTGCAAACCCATAAAGGCGACATGCCTCGAAGGGCGCTTCGTCCTTTGGCAGCGACTTGAGTGCCTCAAGAATTGTCCGACATGCCGAGCGACAATCTTCTACGGAGGTGGCGAGTACACCCCGCACGTACGCGATTCTCCACTTCGTCTCCGGCTCGATAGAACGAGAATTACGAAGGAGGCGCTCCTCAAGTTCATCCAATGCTCGGCAAGCGGCTTGGGGATCCGTCCGGATAGACGATTCAATCCGCCATAGTTCGGCGACCGTTTGATAGACGGGTGGAATCCCCCGCCTTCTCCACTCCAGAAGCACGTCTTCCACACTCTCGCGGTCGAGCTGCTCGCGAAGTTGAGCCACTACCGAGAAGAGCCAAGGGTCTAAGGCACGACCCGCAGGATCAGACTCCGGAACCCGGGAGGACAACCACCGTACGAGATCCGGAACCCGGCGAGAAGCATGGGAGGTGATGGCTCCGTCTACCGCTCTCGAGACGGCGCGGCTCATCTCACTCAGGTTCCCCGTTTCGGCCCACAATTCCGCCTCGGTAAGCGGTTCCTCGGGGCGATGAGTCCGATACCATTCTGCCATTCTTCCAAGGACAGCGCTGTCGAGTGGAAACTCGGATGCCTCCCTCAAGATGTCCCGCAGAACGCCATGCTCGAATGCGAACCGTGTTCTATTCGCGTCCGTGGTATGGATGGGCCAACCGAGCAAGGCAAGCCGGCGCAGCTCGGAGAGGACCCGTGAATCGGGAATCTGGAGGGACGCAGCAACAGGTTGGGCTGCGAATTCCAAGCCGGCGTGGGAACCTGCCAGGATCAGGAGGAGGTCACCGGGCGGCAGCGCTCGAATCCGTTCAACAACCAGACGGCGTATCGATTCGGGGACGATTATTTCGTCTGGGCTTACGCGACCGGCCGGAGCACGACACGCTTGAATCGACCAGCCGGTGCGAGTGGACCGTATGCGACCTTCCGATCGATAGGCGTCAACCATTTCGAGGATAAAGTAGGGATTCCCACCCGACTCCGCGACTAAATCCGTTGCCGCCCTTTCCTTTCGAAGGGGTTCCAGAGCCGTTCCGAGGTACGATGAGATCAGTTCGACCCCTTGTTCCGGCGAGAGGGGACCCAGTCGAATGGTCTCGAGGAGACCTGCCCTCTGAAGCGGGCCGAAATCGGCAAAATAGGAGGTCGGGTCCGAGCGTAGGCCCAGCCCTTCGCTTCTCGATCCGACGACAATAACCGCTCGGATTCGAGCGGCGATCCTCGAAAGGAGGTAAAGGCCCCGAAGGCTCTCGGCATC
>JASHQX010000001.1 GCA_030038895.1 Thermoplasmata archaeon | reverse complement strand
TCGACGGCGACCGCGTAGAGATCCCAGTTGCCGATCGAGACGTTGCCGATGGCCCGGTTGGTCGACGGGCTGAATATCGTGACGTTGAACGGGGACTCGGAGTTCAGCACGTAGACCGCGTTGCCGACGGGATCATAGACCGCAGCCGCCGGCGCGTCCCCGCTGATCGGGCTGGCTACGACCGTCCCGATCGTTTGGTTGATGATCGAAAGGTTTCCGACCGCGCTTGAGTCGTCGGTGACGAACATCTCGTTCTGTTTCGGAACGTACGCCATCGCCTCGGGGTCCAGGCCGACGTAGATGGAGTACGAACCACCGGGATGCGTAGCGGGTATCACCGTAACGGTTCCCAAATTGCCGTTGTGCGAGTTCGCCACGTCAATGGAGTCGTTATCCGTGTCGAGCGCCAGCGCGGCGGGGTAGGCGCTGGTGCTTCCCCCGCTTACCGTCGCCGTGACCTGGTCCGTCCAGGCGTTGATGATCGATACGTTGCCCGAGAAGTAGTTCGCAACGAAGACGGAGTGGCTGACGGGGTCGTAGAGGATGGCGTACGGGTGCTCCCCCACCCAGATCCTGGGCCCGACCACGTCGGTCGACGCGTTGACGACGTCGACTTGGTCGGTCCCCCAGTTAGAGACGAAGAAGGTCTCGTTGGCCGGGTCGTACACGAGAGCCGCCGGAGTGCCGCCCAGGGATACCGACCCGGTGACCTCGTTGGACGTCCCGTTGATAATCGTCAGTCCGCTGTCCTGCGAATTCGAGGCGTAGATGGTCCCATTATGAGGATCGACCGCGAACGTAGGGACCAGGGTGTCGTACGAGATCTGCTCGTACGGGATTGGGACATCAGCGATAACACGGTTCGTCGCAGTGTCGATGACGAGTAGATAGTCACCGTACGCGGTCCGGAGGTACACGTCCCCGTTCACCGCGTCGTAGACCGCCATGATCGGGGTGTCCTCCGTCGGTGGCTCCGTCGAGCCCGGCGTGGACTGATTCGTGACGAGATTGATGGTCGAGATCACCGAACCCTCGCCCGTCGGGCTTGGATGTACGGACGGCGTGCGCGGGCTCTTCGAGTCGAGCGTTGTCGAGTCCAGGCCGAAGTGGCTGGCCCCCAAGCCGGGCGTGGACACGATTCGGGCGGATGAGAGCGCCGCAAACGAAGAGAAGACTAGGACCCCGACGACCAGAAGCGCCCTCGTCCGACCGCTCTTCCAGGCGAAATCCCCGGCCATTGGGCTCCGACCGTAATCGGATAGAAATATCCTGCGATTCCTGCAATGAGGACCCGCGGCGACGGAGTTTCCGTTCGGGCCGACACGATTGCAGATCAACGGGATAGTGACGGGGCGCGCAGTGACCGGAAAGAATTCACGCCCCGCGAGTAGGTGTCGCCAAGGCGTCCTTCAGCCGAGTGATTGCTTCGACCGGTAGCGGATCGACCTTGCGCAGGTCCGCGAGGAAGAGGCTTACGTGATCGCCCAGGGAGATGCCGTAGACGAGCGCTTCGAGGCGGTCCTCCGGTTCGAGCGGAACCCGCACGACCCGTGCCCCGCGAGCTTTCAGCACCCGCTCCAGATAGCGCAGGCGCTGGCGGATGTGAGGAGACTCCTCGGACCACTCGAGCAAGACGGCGGCGCACCGGGCAGCTTCGGCGCGGCGGATCGCGTCCCAACCGACGATCGCGTTGTGGAAGAGCTCCGGGACCTCATCGAAGATGGCGAGGCGTTTCGCGTTCTCCTCGACTTGGGTCTTCCATCGTCGGGCGAGCGCGATGAACGAACTCTCCGCGTAGACGAAGGGGAGACGGTCTCCGACCCGGGACGCGAGGGCGGCGGCGGGGCCTCTCGCCCGGGCCAGCACGCCGATCCGGTTGCGAAGATGATCGGAGATCCGGGCCACGCGCGACTCGTTCGATTCTGGGAACCAAGGGTCGAGCAGTCCGAGAATTCCGCCGAGGAGGTGCCCGACAGCCGACCGCTGAGGCTGACCCGAGGGGACGGAGAGGACCGCGACCCCTTCCTCGGCCGCGCGATCGGCGAGCTGACCGCCCGAAGTGATGACCGTCCGGTGGGCCCCGACGCGGCCGGCCGCGTCGAACGCATAGAGGGTCTCCCATGTGTCGCCCGAATAGCTGACGAGAATGACGTGCGCCCGGGAGTCGAGTCCCCGCGGCAGTTCGGGCGACCTCACCACCGTGAGCGTCGCCGGGGTCTCGGCGTCGATGACCCCGCGCGCGAGGTCAGCGGCGATTGCGGAGCCTCCCATGCCGACCGCGACGATCGGGGAGGCGCCCCGAGCCGGCGGCGCAATCTCGAGTCCTTCGGCGAATCCCTCGCGCAGCGCGGTGGGGAGATTGGCGGCCAACGCACGCATGCGTGCGGGGCCGTCGGAGACGCGGGGTGCCACGCGGTTCGGGGGCCGGTGCTGGGTCATATGGATTACGGGCTCGCTTCGGGGCCCGAGGAAACTACAAGAAGTCCACCTTCCCATCTTCGGAGTAGCGAGCTGACCGGATTCCTGTGCAGGCGGTGAGGAGACCCCGTGGCTGACCCCAAAGCATCCGCCCTCGCCGCGGACTCCCGCGTATCGACCGGGAATCCCGGGCTTGACCGGATGCTCGAGGGGGGATTGGTCGGGCGGCGACCCTACCTGGTCGTGGGCCCGGCCGGGACGGGAAAGACGACGCTCGCCCTCCAGTTCCTGTGCGAGGGGGTGCGCCGCCACGAGCGTGTGCTCCTCGTAACCCTGGAGGAACCGCCGAACGAGGCGCGACTCAACCACCGGGCCCTCGCCCCCGAGCTCGATCACGTCGACGTATTCGATGCGATTCCGGACATCATGCGGTACGAGCGTGTGCCGTTCAAGGACATCGCGTCGGTGCGCTATGCCCAGCCCTTCGGGACGGTCTTGCTCTCGATCCGCCAGTCGCCGGAGCTCGCTTCCGTCGAGGTCACCCTCACTGCGCTCGAGCAGATGCTGCGGACCGAGGTGATGCGCAAGGGGTACACCCGGCTCGCGATCGACTCCCTGACGGCGCTGCAGTACTTCTGCATGAAGGGATTCGACCCGGTCGGTGGCTCGCAAGCGTTCCTGCGGTTCCTTTCCGACCTTCGGGTCACGACGATCCTCACGGTCGAGTCGCCACTCGAGGACCTCGAGACCCCCGAGCGCGCGCTCGCCCGAGGGGAGATCCGGCTCTTCCGATGGGAGCATGAGAACCGGACGGTACGGGCGGTCGGCGTCGAGAAGTTCCGCGGGAGCGCACATGACGTGCGGCTTCACCCGTACCGCATCGGCCCCCGGGGAATCGACATCAACCTCGATCTCACCATCTCCCGCGACACCCGCCAGATCATCGAGCCGTCGCCGCCGGCGTTGCCGATGACGGCACCGACCCCGATCCCTCTCGAGGAGGTCGTCTCGCCGGTCGACCCGCTCGCAGAAGAGGTCCGTGACCTCGTGACGGTCGGCGCCGATGTCGCCCCGGTTCGGACCGAGATCGAAGCGGCCCTCGGCGCGCTGGCCACCGGCGACGTCGAGCGTGCCCGCAATCATATCTCCCGCGCGACCGCCCAGGCGATCGCGCTTTCGGGTACGATCCGACCGGCGGGGCCCGATGAGGCTCGTCGGCCGGCCGAGATCGAGGAGGCCTACTCCCGCATCGTCGCCCGCGGTGAATCCGCGCGCGCCGGGGTTCCTCCGACCCGGCTTCCGGCCCCCAAGGTTCTGGAGGTTGAGCTCGAATGGGTGTTGTCGCTCATCCCGCAGCAGGCACCGGAGGAAGCGAGCGTGGCCGCGGTTCCGTCGGCGGAGTCAGCCGAGTTGCCCAGCCTGGTCGAGGTTGAGGGAACTCCAATGGAAACGGAGTCGCCCGCAGTCCCCTCAGTAGAGACCCTGACCCCGGTGGCGGTCGAAGCGGCGACCCCGCCGACCGTGGTGACGGTGGAAGAGGCCCCCTCCTCCCCCGCGGTAAAGGTTCCTTCTCCCCCACCCGTCGAGATCCCACCGCCGAGCGTTCCCCCTCCATCTCCGATGCCCGAACCCCCGGCTCCCCCGCCGGTGCGCATCTCGCCTCCCGTTCCGGCCCCCCTGGAGGCTGTGGCCGCGCCACTGGCCCATGCGCCCCCAGCCCTGCCGACCTCTCCTCGATCGGCGCCTCCTATGCCGAAGGAGCGAGGACCCTCCTCCCCGGTGGAGCTCGTTCTGTCGAAGCCGACGGGCCGACCGCATCCGGCCGAGGCGCGTCCGCCCCTTCCTACCGCGGCTGCCCCCAGCAAGCCCACCGCGGCCGCCCGCCGACCCGCGCCGGGTCCTCCCGCCCCTCTGCTGACCCCCGCCCCGTCACCGAGACCGAGCGCGTCTCCACCGCCCATGATCGCGCAGGCGCCCGTTCCGGCTCCGGCCGCGCCGTCCCCGCCGCCGCCCAAACGTAAGAGGAAGGCCCCCACGCCCCGACGGAAGTCGGCCCCCCCGGCGGTGAAAGCGTCCGAGACACCGGTCCCTGCCGCTCCCATCGCTCCTCTGCCGGTGGAAGCCGGAGCCGCCTCATCGAGCGTCGCGCCCGCTCCTCCGCTCCCCGCCGAGCCCCAGCCCGCCGGGACGCCCTCTAGCGCTCCCCACGCCAAGAAGCGCGTTCCGCGCAAGCGCAAGGCACCGGTCGTCGTGGGCTCGAACCCCGTCGCTGCGCCGGAGGCGGCCCCCGACGCTCCGCCGGCGCCCGTGGACCCAGCCGTCCCACCTACTCCCGTCAAGGAGGATGAATGAGCGTCCCGGACTACCTCGCCGAGCATCGGGTGGCCACCGGGATCCCCGGGCTCGATCGGATGCTCGGCGGCGGACTGGTCGCCGGCCGACCGTACCTCGTCACGGGTGGAACGGGGAGCGGCAAGACTCTGCTCGGCCTGACGTTCCTCATCGAAGGGATTACACGGGGGGAGGAGGTCCTGCTCGTTGCGGTCGACGAGCCGCCGAGCGAGATCGTCGAGAACGTCCAGTCGTTCGGATGGGACCTGTCGGCCGTGAAAACCCTCGAGGCGAATCCCGGCACGCACGCGATCAAGCGCAGTGTCGCCGTGCAAGAGATCCGCACGATGACCGACCTCAAAGCGATGCGCGACCTCTCGTCCGAGGCGAAGCGACCGGCCGAGGTCGAGGACATCTCGATCCAATCGATCCAGCTCAAGCTCCGGCAGCAGATGGCCGGGAAGTCGTTCCGACGCGTGCTCGTCGACTCGATCACCTCGGTCCGCCGGTTCGCGATCAAGGCCTCGACGGACCCTCAGGCCGAGCGCACGGAGATCCAGTCCCTGCTTCGCTTCCTCTCCGAAGCCGGAGTGACGACGCTGATCACCGCGACGCCGAGCGACCCGGCGGTACTGACGCCGGAGGAGATCCTGACTCGCGGGGAGATCCTCCTCACGCGGAAGTGGATCGGGGACCGTTCGGTCCGACAGTTGAAGATCGTCCGGATGCGCGGGTGCGCACACGACCCCGAGCGCCGGCCGTTCGTCATCACGCCGCAGGGGATCGTCGTGGCATAGGCCCGCACGCGGGATTAATGGGGCCATCCGCCTTCCCCTCCCTCGTGGCGTATTGGCT
>JASHQX010000148.1 GCA_030038895.1 Thermoplasmata archaeon | reverse complement strand
GTCTTGCAGCGATACTCCGAGGCCAAGGAGCAGCTCCACGCAGGGTTCGAGTTGGACCCCCTCTGGTTTCTCGCGAAGAGGCAGGGAGTGACGCTCTTCGCGCTCAGCGGGGACTGGGATCAAGCCGTTCGCCTCGCGGAAGGGCTCGTCGAGAATGTTCAGGGGGATCCCCGTAACGAGCTGGAATCGCTCAGCCTTCTTGCGTGGGTCTATGCCTACGTCGGACGTCCGCTGGACGCGGAACGCGTGGACCGGCAGACCCACCACCCCTCGGATCCCGACTCTCGCCTCGCCCATGCCGTGTTCCGCGCCTGGTTGGGGAGGCGGCGGGGGGTTTCGGAATGTTTGGCCGCATGGGAGCGGAGCGCGAAGTCCGGGTTCATGTCGCCGTTGCCCGTCGTCGAGGCGTTCGCGCAGCTCGGTCGGACCGAAGAGGCGCTCTCGCGTCTAGAGCAGGATATTCGAGCCGGAGAGTCGTACCTCTGGGCCCACTATCAACTACCCTACTTTGACCCGATTCGAGATCACCCTCGGTTCGTCGCGGCTCTGGAGCACTACCACCTCCCCACGACCCAGGAGTGGCGCAAGCCGGCCTTAGTTGCAAAACGCAGCGCGAAGGTCGTATCCCACTAGGATTTTGCCCTTCCGACTGGGGCGGACACGTCCTCGTTGCCCTCGGCCCCCGCCTAGAGAAAGCTGCATCGAGCGGGCGTCGGCCTAACCTGTTTATAGCTAGGAGCCATGCCGAGAAACGATGTCGGATGCGCAGAAGCTCGCTGTGCTCCTTCTCCACCTGGAATTGCATCCCGAGGAGCTCAAGAAGTACCAGGTTGACAGAGAGTACGCGCGGGGCGAATTGAAGCATTTTGGCGTAAGCGACAAGGTCATCAAGGTGGTTCTCGACGGAAACCTGCGTGAGTTCGGGAAGATGTTCAAGACAATCCGGACCCAGGTAGGGTTTGGAGGAGTGCATCCAAAGCACAGTCGCCGGAAGAAGTGAGGGCCGACGGGAACCCCCGCGAAGGCACTTCGATACCCCGACGGAAAGGAGAGAGGGTGTCCTCCCGTCGCCGGAGTAGGGCCAAGGCCGAACCTCCACGACGTGGCTCGTTGGTCATCGTCGGCACGGGCATCCGGGCCGTACGGCACATCACTCCGGAGGCACGGGACGAAATCTCTCATGCGGACAAGCTGTTCTATCTCGTCAACGATGACGTTTCCGAGCTCTGGATCAAGACCCTGAACCCGACCGCCGAGTCCCTGGCTTCGTGTTACGTCCGCGGAGAGTCACGGGCGATCGCGTACCGTCGGATGATCGTCAAGATGCTGGCTCCGGTGCGCGCCGGTTCCCGGGTCTGCGCGGCCTTCTATGGCCATCCGGGGGTCTTCGTGTATCCCTCCCACGAAGCAATACGATTGGCGAGAAAGGCGGGATACGAAGCCCGCATGCTTCCGGGAATCTCCACCGAGGACTGCTTGTTTGCGGATCTCGGAGTCGATCCCGCGAGATCCGGTTGTCAGAGTTTCGAAGCGACGGATTTCGTGATCTTTCGACGCAAATTCGACCCATCCAGCTCGCTGTTGCTCTGGCAGGCGGGGGTGATCGGGAGCATGGTCTACCGGCCTCGGAACGTCACGTTCGGCCTTCGGGCTTTGGCGAAGTACCTGGCGGGCTTCTACGGGGGCCAGCATGAGGTCGTTCTCTATGAGGCCACTCCGTTACCGCTCTTCGAACCGGTGATCCGATCCACCACCATCGATGAGCTCCCGGCCGCCGGCGTAAATGGCGCGATGACGCTCTTCGTTCCACCGAAATCACGTCGGCCAGATCCTGAGGGTCTGCGCCAGCTACGACTCTCGCGAGCAAAGCTCCGAATCATCCCACCGTGCTGGGACTCCGGGGTTCCAAGCGCCCGGTGATTGCGTCGGTTGCGCGGCCTGCCGGCGGAACGCCGCTCGACAATGGGTTGTCGGCTAGGGATTTGGTATCTCAAAGTCTAACGAGATACCGAAACTCATGGGGGTTCCGATGGAGACCGACCAGGCCTTCGCGTGCAAGGCCTTCGCGAGCTTGAGCAACGCCTCCCGAATCTGAGTGAGCCAGTTCTTGAGACGAGTAAGCACCTCATCGGAAAGCGCCTTGCTCGCTGCTGCCCCTTTCGGCCCTTGCCCAGAACTCGCGGAGGGGGCGGGCGTGCCCGAAAGGAGTTCCGAGGCGGCGTAGCGATTGATCAGCTCGACCGTCGCGAGCAGGTCGACAAGCTGATTGTTGGCATCCGATTCCTTCAATTCTGGGCGCAGATGAGCCTTCATGTCGGTGAGTCGCGATTCAATCTCCCTGACGACATCGGCCACCGCGAATGTCCCCATAATCCCACTACCTCCCAGCCCTCACGCCGGACGCAGATGCCTTCCCAACGCAAGATATTGATGGAACGCCGGCTAAAGCGAAAGCGGACAATCGCGTGGCCGTTACGTATCCCTCTCACGCGGGGGTCCGACCACCGCGCTCCCGTATTCGACGGATCCGTCTTTGCCCGTTCGGTCCGACGGACCGACGGGTTGCCGTCTTCGCTGCCGGTGGACGGACGCCCCGCCATAGGCCGCGATCGCGATGGCAATTCCCGCGCCTAGGACGTAGCCGGCGAGCCCCGGAAACGCCGCCGGCCCGGCGCCGTGGCTCTCAAACAGACTCCCGTTGAGCACGGTGACGTAGCCGTCGAGCACCCCGTCGGTCACGTAGAGGTAGCCGTTCGAGCTGTCGAAAGCGATACCGGTGGGAAAGGAGAGGTTTCCGAGGGGAATCGAGTCGGCCACCGTGTTCGACGCCCCGTCGATGACCGTGACGTTCCCGAGGTACTCGGTCAAGTTCCGGGTCACCGTGGTCGCGGTCACAAAGAGATACCCCGTCGAGCTATCGTACGCGATATCGGAGGAGCCCGGGGCCATCGGGCTGATCGGGATCGTCGCGACGGTCCGGTAGGTCGTTCCGCTCACGATCGTCACGTTCAAGGTGAACGCGATCGCCGGGGAGGTTAGTACGTAGAGGTCGCCGTCTCGCGCGTCGAACGCCATGGCCCCGGGTCGGGGACCGATCGTGGTCGTACCTACCACCGTGTTGGTTCGCCCACTGAGGACGGTCAGGTTGTCCGTCCCACCCCCTACGAAGACGTCTCCGTTCGAGCTGTCGACGGCGACGCCGTACGGAAACATACCCACCGAAACAGAACCGGTGATCACGTTCGTGGTCGCGTTAATGATCGAAACGTTGTCCGAGTTCGTGTTGGTGACGTAGATCGCGTCGTTCGCCGCGTCGTACGCGATCCCATTCGGGTACGCTCCGACCGCGATCGAACTCACCACTACATTCGAGGTACCGTTGATGACTTCGACTCGGTTGGCGGTGGCTTCCGCAACATACACGTCTCCGTTCGATCGGTCGAAGGCCACGGCCAGCGGCGAGGGGCTCACGTTGGGCGCCGGGGCCGGCGGACCCACCAGCGAATTGGTCGTCCCATTGATTTCGCTCACGTTCCCCCCCTCCGCCACCGTGAGGTTCTGGGTCGTGAGGAAGAGACCCCCGTTCGAGTCGTCGAAGGCGATCGCGTCGGGCAAGGGGCCGACCGGAATGATATCGACCACTCCCGGAAGGGTCGATGAGAACACGATCGGTTCGGTCACGTTCGCGCCGCGGACCGTGAGCATCCCTCCGGTCAGCGACCCGGTGAAGCCGGGAACGGCCCCAACTGTGAACAGGTACGTCCCGTCCGGTTCGGTGAATAGGACCTGGCTCGTCGTGGAGTTTCGGGCCGTACCGTTCAACGCGACGGACCAGGGGGTACCGGGGATCGCCCCGCGCTCCGAGAACCTCACCGCGTAGCACGGCGGGCACGGAAGCGTCGCCGGGTCGGCTACCGTTACGTTGTCGGAAGCGGAGTTGGCCACGTAGACGTACCCATTCGAAGGGTCGTAGGCCACTCCATCCGGATTCGAACCGACGGGGAGCGAGCCGACCACCTCCTCGGTGGCGTCGTCGATCACCGTCAGATTCTCCGAAGCGAAGTTGGTCACGTAGAGGTAGCCGTTCAGCGTGTTCGCCACGACGGCGCTGGGCAGAAGACCCGCCGGGATCGAGGCGACGGTCCGGTCGGTCGCGCCGTTCACGACGGTAATATTGTCGGAGCCGAAATCGGCCACATAGACGAATCCGTTCGCCGGATCGAGTGCGATCGCGTCGGGGTTGATCCCCACGCCCACCCGGCCGACCACCTGTCCGGTGACGCCGTTGAGCACGGTCATCGCGATGAGGCCGTAGCTGGCGGCGTAGACCCGTTCGGTCGCGCCGTCGTAGGCGATCGCGTCCATCTCCAACGCCACGGGGATCGTACCGACGGGCTGGTTCGTCACGGTGTTGATCTCCGTCAGATAGTCCGAGAAGTAGTTGGCCACGTAGAGGTAGCCGTCCGCCGCATCATACGCGGTCGCGCTCGGTACCTGGCCGACCGGGACCGACCCGACGACCTGGTCCGTCGCGCCATCGAGAACGGAGACGTTCGAGGAGCCGGAGTTCGCCACGTAGAGGTCACCGCTCACGGGATCGTACGTGATGGAATCCGGATCCGAACCCACGGTGACGGATCCGACCACGCGATCCGTCGATCCGTCGATCACCGAGACGTTGTCCGAGCCGGAATTCGCCACATACAGGTACCCATTCGTCCCGTCAAACGCAATTGCGTCGGGATCTGAACCTACCGATAGGGACACATTCCATGCGAAATCCGGCGCGGACGCTCCAGATCGCCCCGCGGGAGGATAGGCGATCGGGCGAGAACTCGAGATCCCCCCGCCAGCGCGGACCCCGGGAGCGAGGCGCGACGTATTCGAGGCGGGGCCTATGCCGAGCAACAGGAGGGCGGCTACGACCACGACCCCTATCGCGAGAGCCGGCCCCCGTCGGGGCCGAGAAAGCGCCATGGAGGCCCCGCCCCTCAATCGTCGTCATCGGCCAAGAAGATATGGGGATCACGCGACGACTCCGGTAGTCGACAGGGCGCCAACGCCCCGACGACCGTAGGGCCCGGTCTCCGTTCCATTCCGTGACCGTTGGTGGATACGGGGCGATTTGCGGGCGCGAGTGTGCCCACCCATCGGTATAGTTGATCTTGCAGGAGATGCTGGACGTACTCACGGGGATGGAAAGAGCCCGCCCAAGACGACCGTCTTTGGAGAACCGCGTATCAACTCAGCTGAGTGATAGCGGGTCTACAGTCTTTTTTCCCCTCGGAAAGCGCGCTATGCTGAACACGCGACGCGGGTTGCAATCCATCCGGCGTTCGAGAGCGTGGACCGGATGCTCCCGAGGGATCCCGAAACCATTAATGCCCTGAGGGGCCACTTTTTTCGTCTAAGGAGCGGTCTCGCCTC
>JASHQX010000147.1 GCA_030038895.1 Thermoplasmata archaeon | reverse complement strand
TACGAACCCCCGGTGAGAAGTACTCGACACCGTTGGCCGGGGCCCGGGGAAGAGATGGATCGGGCGGACGTCGTTACGTTAAGGAACGGGTTCACCGGACCACATGAGCTCCTCCGCACCTCGGATGGAGCGGTCCTCTTCCTTCGCCGCTGGGACACCCCGAGGGCCCATGGGGTCTCGGTCCTCATCTTCCATGGGATTACCGCCCACAGCGGACCGTACGGGTCGATTCTCGGGCAGGCGCTCGCCGATGGCGGGTACCCAGTCTACGGCCTGGACCTTCGCGGTCATGGGTTGTCCGATGGGGTGCGCGGAGACTACCCCAGCGCGGAGCGGTATGCCGCCGATCTATCGGAGGCGGTGGAGTTCGTAAAGGCCCGGTCCCCTAAGCTCGTGCTGCTCGGCCATAGCCTCGGGGTCCTCTCGGCGCTGCGAGCCCAACAGGTGCGGCCCGAGGACACCGACGGTTTGATTCTCCTGAGCGCGGGGAAGCGGATCCGCACCGGGGTGCGAGACCGCCCGACGGCCGGACAGGCGCTGGAAGCGATCATCGGGATCGGGATCCTTCGTGGGACCCCATTGATCACGTATACCCGGCGCGAGGGGATGGTTGGGCTGGATGATCCCCTGTTCAACTTCCGCTATTCGGCGAGGTTCTACACCGCGACCTTCGGGGTGGGCGCCTTACAGGTCGCCCGGATGTTCCGTCAAGGGACCGTGGATTCCCCGTATCTCCGTCCGAGCGGTCGGGTGCGCATCCCGGTGCTCTTCGGCGTCGGTGACCAGGACGAGTATTTCCCGGTCGAGTCCGTCCGGCAGTTCTGTGATGAGTTCGGCGCGGACGAGAAGGAGTTCTTCGTGATTCCGAGGGCCAAACATGCGGTCTTCCCGCCGGATGGCTGGGCTCCGCTCCTCGCCTGGCTCGGCGAGAAATTCTAGCGACGGCGTTGGCCCGTTCAACACTCGGGGCTTCGCCGGAGACTCCGTCGAGCGCTGGAGGGGGAGGGGTATCGGCTCCGATCACCGCGGCAGTCCCCATCCTATCCGCTTCTCTGCTCAGCGGTCGCCGATCCGTTTTTCGGGAACCGGCCAGCACCGGCCGAATCTAGCGGAAGCGACGGAGCGAGGACCCAAGCCTAGTTTTAGACCGATGCCCCTGTACGATGGGTACACGTGAGGGACCGGATCAAAGTCGTTCTGATCGTCGTCGTCGCGATCGTCGTGTTGGTCGCGTCACTGACGTATCTCGCCCTCGCGCCTTCGCCCAGCAAATCCCTGCCGACGCCGCCCACGAGCCTCGCGACGTGCTCACCGTCCTCCGGAAACGCGACGTACGGGAACTGGACGACGTACCATCAGAATAACGCGCGGACGGGGATCCAGTCGGGAGCGAACGTCACCGGCCTTCACGCTGAGTGGACCGGACCGACGGGCCTCGACGGCCAGGTCTACGCCGAGCCGCTCGTCTGTGGGACCTCGATCTTCGTCGCGACCGAGGACGATTCTGTCTATGCCATCAATGCGACGAGCGGCGCCGTGGAGTGGCGGACCAATCTCGGTACCCCGATGCCGGGCAGCTCGCTCCCCTGCGGGGACATCAGCCCGAGCGGAATCACGGGAACCCCCGTGATCGACGTGGCGACCGGAACCCTCTACGCGGTGGCGTTCGTGACCCCGGGCCATCATGTCCTCTTCGGACTGGATGTTGGAAACGGTTCGGTGGAGTCCCAGGTCGTAGTCGACCCGGCGGCCGCCAACCCGCTCGTCGAGCAACAACGCGGGGCCCTCACCCTCGCCAATGGCTACGTGTACGTCGTCTACGGCGGGCTCTATGGGGACTGCGGCGACTACCACGGTTGGGTCGTGGGTGTCCCTGCCTCCGGGACCGGCAGTCTCGTCTCCTACCAAGTTCCGACCCAGCGCGAGGGCGGGATCTGGGGCACGGCAGGGACGGCGGTCGCGGCCAACGGCGACCTCTACGTGACGACCGGCAACGGGGCGAACACCTCGGCCCAGGGCTTCGACCACGGAGACAGCGTCATCGAGCTCTCCCCGAACCTCACCGAGCTCGGCTACTTCGCCCCGTCGAACTGGGCCTATCTGAATTCCAATGATCTCGACCTCGGATCGGTGGCGCCTACGATCCTTCCGAACGGTGATCTCTTCCAGATCGGGAAGGAGGGTGTCGGCTACCTTCTCAACGGCTCCAACCTCGGCGGGATTGGAGGGGAGATCGCCAACGTGAGCGTGTGCCCGGGTGAAGGGGCGTACGGCGGAACCGCGCATGCGGGCTTCTCGGTGTTCGTTCCCTGCATGAACGGCGTCTTCGACGTGGTCGTGGGCGCCTCCAATCTGTCCGTGATCTGGCACACCTCGGACTTCTTCGCGGGCTCGCCGATCGTGACCGGCGGCATCGTCTGGTCGGTGAGCATCTACGCGGCGGAGCTACTCGGGTTCAACGTCTCCACCGGCCAGCAGGTCTACTCCTACTCGCTCGGGTCGGCCGACCACTTCATCTCGCCTTCGGCCGCGCCGGGAAGTCTCTTCGTCGGAGCCGGGGATGAGCTCTACGGATTCTCGTTAGCGTGAGGCCGGTACCGGTTACGATTCCGGTCGGGGGCCCATGGGCCCCTCTCGATTCTAGGGATCGTTGTTAGGCGACCGCCAGCGTTCCGACCTCGAGCACCCAGGTACCGATGAGCGCGGCCCAGGTGGCCAGCTCGAGGGATGCCATCGCGACGGGAACCCTCCCGGCCCATGAGGTGGAAAAGGTCGTTCGCGAGAGGAGGCTGAATACCCGCGCGGCCTTGTCCATCCGCCTCGGGAACCCCGAGGGCAGGAAGCGACGATGTGGTGGATGTCGATTCTCACCCGGCGACTAAGGGAAGGCAAGACCTACGAGGACTTCCGGCGCGCGTGGCATCACACGGTCGGGTTCGGTACGACCGCGCGGCTCTACAGCGCGATCAATGTCTTCGACCCGCGGGAGATTATCGTCGTCGGCCTGGGCGAGGTGAAGCCCGACCAGGATCCGATGGGGCTCGTCCGGACCGATGTGACGGAGCGCCTCGAGCATCCGTTGGATGCGGTGATCGAACCGGAGATCGGTCGCACGTTCGGGATCGTGGTGTCGGAGGACGATTTTTCTCCGAAGGGCGAGCTGGAGTACCGCGCCGCCGCGATTGACGGCCAACCCACCGATTTCGCCGAAGTCGACGCTGCCCTGGTGTTGGCCCGGAACTTGTTCGCCCGGGCCGGCGAAGAACGGAATCGCGCGCGAAGCCGCCGGGGCGCCGGCTGACGGGCGGACAGGAGCCGAGGGCTCGTAGAATCTCCCGGGGTCGAGTCGATCGCGACCCCGAGGCGGGAGTCCGCCGACGGTCAGTCGGTGGCACGGGTCCCGCTCCAGCCCCATCGACACGATAATGTAGCGTTCTCCCTCCTTGGGGCAGCCATGGCGAGAGAGGAGCCCATGAGGATCATCGTCCATCCTCACGGCCCCTACCGCGTGCTCGGCGGGGTTCCGCTGGCCATCCAGAGGATCACCCCGAACAACCGAGGAGAATCGTGGGAGTGGGTCCCGGGCCGCTCCTTCCCCGTCGAGAAGGAGTACTTCCTGTGCCGCTGCGGGCAGTCGCAACACAAACCGTTCTGCGACAACAGCCACCTGCGCGTCGGGTTCGTGGGGCAGGAGACAGCCTCGCGCCGTCCATTCGAACGGCAATCGGAGCATTTCGACGGACCGTCGCACATCCTCAGCGATGCCGAACAGCTCTGCGCGTTCGCGCGGTTCTGCGATCCCGGCGGGAAGATCTGGTCCCTGATCGAGCATACCGACGACCCCAAAACGCGCGAGCTGGTCATCCGGGAAGCCTCGCATTGTCCGGCGGGCCGCCTCGTTCTTCGCGAGAAGGCCACGGGCAAGGTGGTCGAACCGGATCTCCCCCCATCGATCGGCCTGGTCGAAGATCCGGCGATGGAGTGCAGCGGGCCCCTCTGGGTGCGGGGAGGCATCCGGGTCGAATCGGCGAACGGCGTTCCCTACGAGATCCGGAACCGCATGACACTCTGCCGGTGCGGGGTGTCCACCAACATGCCGTTCTGCAACGGCAGCCACGCTTCGATCCGCTTCCAGGATGGTCTCGAATGACCGAGCCCGCCTCGGCGCCTTCGTCGTCGCGATGCGCTCGGCCGGAGCGGGACCCGTGACCGCCGCCAGCGCGACACCCTCCGAGGAATTCCCCTCGATCCACGTCACGGTCGATCAGGCGGTCGGGTACCGCTTTGAGGTGAGTTACCGCGGTACGAACCTACGCCCATCGGCGAGATCGAATCCCGCGGAGACGCGCTCATGAGCTCCTCCACCGCGCCCACCCAGGAGGGTGGCGTCCGGCTGGTCTCGGGAACGGCGCATGTCATGCAGATGGACGGGACCGAGGGTCGCACGCTGTTCCCCTCGACCGAGTTCAGCCACTGGCCCCCGTTCGAGACCCTGGCCGAGAGAACGATGGTGGGGAGCGGCGCTCCGGACCCCCACCCGCACACCGACCAGGAGGTCGTGAACTACGTCCTCTCCGGGACCCTCCTGATCTACGACGAGACGCGCCGATGCACCGAGGTCCCGACGGGTTCCGTGAGCCTCCTCGATACGCGGCGCATGCAGGTTCACGACGTGAACCCGGCGTCGGGGACGACCGCCCACTGGCTCGCGCTCGTCCTCCATCTGCCCCCCGGCACCGCCGAACCGAAACGCGCCCACCAGATCGCCCCGGCGGCTCCTCTCGCGAGCCTGCCTTCCGGCGTCGAAGGATCGAGCGTCGTGGGATTGCCGGGACGGGTCCTGTCGATCCTAGGGCTCGAGATGTGGGACGTCCGGTTCCGTGAATCGTCGGAGGTGGTCCTCCCGGTCCGCGAGAACCGGACCGCGCTCGTCTACGTGCTCGAAGGCGGGGCCCGCGCCGCCGATCGGGACCTCCCCAGGGGAGGCGGCCTCCAGGCGGAGGGTCTACCGAAGCTCCCGGTTCAGGGCGAGCCGGGGAGTCGATTGATGTACGCCTCCGTGCTTAGGAATCCCTAGAGGGACGAACGATGGGCGCACCGAACCACCCCTCGACGCACGATGCGCCGCCGCTGCTGACGGTCCCGGTCACCGAACGCGACCACCACATCAACCCCATCGCGGCCCGGTACATGCTCGTGGAGTACGGCGATTACGAGTGTCCGGATTGCGCCGAGGGACACCACGTCGTCAAGGAGCTCCTCCACGATCTCGAGGAGGATCTCTGCTACGTCTTCCGGAACTTCCCGAAGGCCGACATCCACCCGAACGCCCAGTTCGCGGCCGAGGCCGCAGAGGCGGCCGACCTGCAGGCGAAGTTCTGGCTGATGCACGACCGGCTCTTCGAGCACCAGAGCGAGCTGAGCCCGCCGC
>JASHQX010000146.1 GCA_030038895.1 Thermoplasmata archaeon | reverse complement strand
GGAGTCGGCACCTTCCCGCTCCTCGCCGCGATCGCCGCTACTCCCGATCTGCCGCCCCTGTTCCTGCGACGCGGGGAGGAGCCCGACCTGCTCGCCCGCTACACCGATGAGGCCGAGGAGCTCCTCGTGAAGCCGGAAGAACCTCCGCTCGACCTCGACTTCGAGGTCTTCTTAGCGACCCTCAAGACCGCCTCGGTGCTCGAGGCCTGGACGGACGAGGTCCCGATCCTCGACCTCACCCATCGGTTCGGAATCGGCGCGGGGGACCTGCGGACGAAGGTCGAGGACGCGGAATGGCTCCTCTTCGCCGCGGGGCGGCTCGCTGGGGCCTTCCAGCGGCGGCTCGGCCGATCGATCGACGACCTGTCCTACCGGGTCCGCTACGGAGTGCGGGAGGAGCTGCTCGACCTCGTTCGCCTTCGAGGCATCGGCCGCGTCCGTGCCCGGATGCTTTATCGCGCCGGCTTCCCGGATCGGGAGGCGCTCCGCCAAGCCCCGATCGACCGAATCGAGCAGGCGCTGCGTTCTCGGAAGCTCGCGGAGATGGTCGTCAGTCAGCTCCACCGTCGAACGGACCCGGGAAGCCGGCGGGACGAGCCCACGACCGTTCTGGGGCCACCGGTCGCTCCGTCGGAACCGTCCCGGTCCACGCTCCGGCGACTCGAGGACTTTCCCGCGGATTCGGAACCGTAATCCACTCGTCGATCGGCGTGAGGATGCGGACGAGCGAGCGCGTGCCCCCATCGCCGCCGGTCCGGATCTCGCGACGAACGTAGCCGGCCCGTTCGAGCCGGACGATTCGGCGCCACAAGGTCGTGGTGGGCAGGGGGCGGACCCCCTGCGCCCGGGCGAGATCGGCCTCCCAGCGTTTCACGTCCCCGAGCGGAGCGGCGATCCCTTGGGAGGCAGCGCCGATCGCGCGGACGACGCGAGGCTCGACGGAAACGCCGGGCGAACCCGGGTCGGTGACCCTCGACTCGGACAGTCCGAGCAAGGGTTGGAGGAGCTCGCGCCGAAGCAGGTCGACCGCCCGGCGGGCTCCTCCCTCGTCCTCGATGGCGCGCCGGACGATCCGATGGACCAACGTCTCGGGCGCCGGTCCGCCGAGTGCCCGCCCGGCCCGATCGCTGATTATAGATGCCAGCGAAGCCCCGTCGAACGGGTCGAGGCGGACGAACGGCCCAAAAGGGAAACGGTCGTGGACCCGAAGATGCAGGTGGGTGAGCGCCTCGGGGTTCCCCGCGACGATCGTCCAGAACGGCGGCAAGCCGCACTCCCCTTCGGGAAGGAACCGGTCCGGAGAGCCGATCGCACGGAGGATAGGAGCGAGATCCGGCTCCGAGCCGTCAAGATCATCGAGGACGAGGACGGTCGGTCGTCCGTCCCGACGAACGCGGCGAAGAAAGCCGGCGAGGATCTCTGCGACCGGGAACCCCCGTCCATCGAACCCCTCGTCGAAGAGCTGGAGCAGTCGGGTGGCCACCCCGTGGGTCCCTCGAAGTCGCCCGACGCGAACCGCCCAGGTGCGCGGGGGTGGCTCGGCCGAGGCGGCGCGCAGACGCTCGACGACCTCGCGCGCCGCGCGGCGCGCGACGGCCGAGGTCCCCGATCCGGGTGGACCACTCACGCCGACGATCCAAGGAGGGTTCGCCCGGGGGTTCGGGGGGTCGAGACGGCGGACCACCTCGTTCACTTCGGCGCAACGTCCGATCATTACCGGAGGCAGCCAATCGTTCGCGAGAACGTCGGGGTGAAGGAGCTTCGGCATACGGCATTGTATTACTTTGGATTATAAGAATACTGTTTACCTCGGTCCCCGGAGAATGAAAACTGCTATCCGTTCTGACCCCTGCGGCGAGCCATGGCGGCGGCGGGGCAGCCCCGTCCTCTCCGGATCCTGATCCGCGACCTCATCGTCACGCTGGTCGTCGGCGGGGCCCTCTTCGCGCTCTTCGACCTCATCAACCGCCACGCGATCGTCCTCACCGGCTTCGGCGGGGCGAACCTCCTTCTCCTCGAGGCGGGAGCGATCCTGCTGGTCGGCTACCTCTTCACTCGGGCCGTCACCGGGGCCGCGACCGCGGTCATGCAACTCCGCGGCGATGTCTCGCGCAGCCACGTCGTCCGGATCTTCCTCACCCTTCTGATCGCGGCGGGCGTGGTATTCGCGCTCTTCACGATCGCTGGGGTCTCGATCGAGTCGATCTTCCTTGGAAGCGCGCTCGCCGGTATCGTTCTCGGGCTCGCTGCTCAAACGGTCCTCGCGAACCTCTTCGCTGGGTTGCTCCTCGTCTTCGCCGACCCCTTCCGCGTGGGGGACCGGATCAACATCGTTTCGTCCAGTCTTGGCGCGATCGCCCCGTCGTACCCGCACGAGATGATGTACCCCCTCTACGGCGGCATCGTCGAGGACGTTGGGCTCACCTACACGGTTCTGCGTCAGGACGACGGGGGGACCCTTCAGGTCCCGAACTCGGTCGTACTCTCGGGGTTGGTCCAGCACCCCGAAGGTCAGGGGCTGCGCACGGTCCGCGTGCGGATGACCTTCCCGCAGACGATACCGGTCGCGGCCGTAGAGGCTGCGGTCGCCGATCTGCGGACGGTCGTTGCCCTGCCGCCGCCCGGCGTCGCGCGAGTGTCGTTCGAGGTCATCGACGTTTCGGCGACATCCTGGGACGGGGTCGTGACGGTCGTCACGTCGAACCTCAAGGATACGATGATCCGCGACCGAGTGCTCCGGTCGGTCCTCGCGCGGGTGGCGCCGCCCGCTCCCACGCCGCCGGCAGCGAAGCCAGGGCCGACGAGTTAAATCTGCCGGAAGCTCCGCCGCATCGCGAGGAGCCGATGAGCTATCGAGTGACACTGATCCCGGGGGATGGTATCGGACCGGAGGTGACGAACGCCGCTCGGCTCGTCGCTGCGGCGACCGGGGTAACGATCGACTGGGAGATCGCGGAGGCGGGAGAGAAGGCGATCGCGTCGGAGGGGACTCCGCTGCCCGACTCGGTCCTCGAATCGATCCGGCGGAACCGGGTCGCTCTCAAAGGGCCGATCACGACCCCGATCGGGAGCGGCTTCCGTTCGGTCAATGTTGCCCTGCGCCAGCAGCTGGACCTCTACGCCTCCGTCCGCCCGGCGCGAGCGATCGCGGGAGAAGGAACGCGATTTCCGGAAACCGACCTCGTCGTCGTGCGCGAGGCGACCGAGGGACTGTACTCGGGCGTCGAGCACTGGGTCGACCGGGATCACACGGCGGCGGAGTCGGTGAACGTCGTCACGCGCAAGGCCTCGGACCGGATCGTACGGTTCGCTTTCGAGCTCGCGCGGCGCGAGAAACGCAAGCGCGTTACCGCTGTCCACAAAGCGAACATCCTGAAGACGACGGGAGGATTGTTCCAGACCGCATTCCGGGAGATGGCCCCGCGGTATCCGGACATCCCGTCCGACGAGCGCCTCATCGACAACATGTGCATGCAACTCGTCAAGAAGCCCGAGGAGTACGACGTGATCGTCACGACGAACTTGTTCGGGGACATCCTGAGCGACCTGTGCGCCGGCCTCGCCGGTGGCCTCGGCGTCGCGCCCGGGGCGTTGTACGGAGAGAACCTCGCGGTCTTCGAGCCGGTCCACGGCTCCGCGCCCAAGTACGCGGGGCAGGACAAGGCCGACCCGGTCGCAGAGATCCTGTGCGTCGAGCGGATGCTCCGCCATCTGGGTGAAACCGAGGCGGCCGACCGAGTCTTCCGTGCGGTGTGGGAGACGATCGCGGAAAAGAAGGTCGTGACCTACGACCTCGCGCTGCCGGGATACACCCAGCGGCCGGTCACCCCCTCGTCGTGCTCGGCGATGGCCGGGGAGATCGCTCGGAAAGTGCCGATCGTCAACCCGGAGGCACCGCTCCCCCGGCCCTGGGCCGTGGGCCATGCCCAAGACCCTCACCTGGAAGGCTAGGGCGAGGGGTTAGGGTGAGTGCGGGCCGGTGGGGGGCTTTGCGTCCCCAACGACCTTGATAATCACGCGCTTGGGTCGTTGGCCGTCGAACTCTGCGTAGAAGATCTGCTCCCAGGGCCCGAGGTCGAGATCGCCCCGCGTTACGGGGAGGACGACCTGGTGGCCCAGGAGGAGGTTCTTCAGGTGCGCATCGCCGTTCGTCTCGCCCGTGCGGTGGTGCTCGTAATCGCCTGGTGGGGCGAGACGGTCGGCCCACGCCGTGATGTCCTTGAGCAGGCCGGACTCGTTATCGTTCACGTAAACCGCGGAGGTGATGTGCATCGAGGAGACCAGGGCTAGGCCGTCCCACACTCCGCTTCGCCGGACGATCTCCCTCACGCGTTCGGTAAGGTTCACGAACTCACGGGGGCGTTCCGTACGCATGACAACGTATTCGGTGGCATTCGGCATCGCAACGCACTGCGGCAGAGTTAGTTTTAAGCTCGAGGTCCGACCGTCCGAGGGGTGAGTGGAGGATGAGTGCGCCCCGGGCGGTCCGGATCCCGAGGGCGGCGGCTCCCAGCTCGGTCCCGTCGGCGACCGTCCGAGCCGAGCCGGTCGGGGCCCCGCAGGGCGAACGTCGGGCGAACCGGGCCGGCACGCAACGGGGCGTGCGTTTGACGGCCGTGTACCTCCTCGTGCTCGCCGCCATCTATCTCAGCTTCCTATTCTACGCGAGGTCCGCGCCAGGAGGGGTCGGGCCGGGAGTCACGGCCGGACTGCTGACCTTCAGCGGCATCGCCGTACTGCTCGGGGTCGCGGGCGCCGTCCTCACCCTATCCCCCGTGCCGAGGGCCGTCGTCGTACGCCCGGACGGGTTCGCGATCATCGGCCGTTGGGGCCGGCGCACCGAGTGGTCCCCCCTCGCGGACGTCACCATCCTCAGGGTCCGCCGCTATCCGGCGGGTCTGCTCTCGAACGAGACGGTTGATTCGGTGGAAGTCCTGGGGCCCGACCGGCGAAGGCGGAGCTATCTTGTGGAAACCGGTCTCTTACCCGAGCCGCCCGCCGGGCCGCCTCGAGAGTGAGGCGGCTACTCGAGCAAGTCTTCGAGCTCGCCCGCGACGAGCGTGAGGAGTTGGTCGAGAGCGCGATTCTTGAGCTCGGTAATGTGGCCGGAGTCGGTCTCGAGCCGCGCGAGAAACTCGTCGCCGTCGCGCACGAAGGAAAGCGAGAGCACGTGCCGGCGACCACCTGGGAGTGGGACATCCAGAGAGGGGGTAGGCGCTGCGGCGGCCAAGGCCTTCGCCGCAGGGTTCCCGGAAGGTTTGGCTGCTGCCTTGCCTGGGGCCGGCTTTGTAGCCTTCAAGGCGGGCCCTTTCTTAGGCACACTGGGGAGCTTCTTCGCCGCGGGGCGGTGGGAACTCTGTGCGGACTTACCCGCACTCCCCGAGCGCTTCGACTGACGAAGTTTCGAAGGCATCCCGCGGCCTCGAGTCGGGCGCACCAAGCCCTCCTATTTATGGGTTAGCACGCCGGCGCAGACCGGCGGTCGACCGTAACCACGTAAAGGCGGCCCGAGCGTGGCCCCTTCGCGATGGATTCCGCAAGGTCGGGGGGGCTTCCCCGGGTCGACTCGGTCGGTCCTCCGATGCGACCGGAGACACTCCTCCTCCTGGGTTCGGTGGCGCTCCTCCTGGTGTTCCTCGCCCTGGAGCCGTTTCTCTCCTACGCGCTCTTTGGATCGGACACGGGCGAGTACTTCCGTCTGACGACGGACCTGCTCTCGACCGGCTCGATCCCCCATGGCTCCGCGTACACCGGTTGGGGGACGGCATACCCGGACTTTCCGGGGATCTATCTGCTCGCCGGTGCGGGGGCCGGAGCGCTCGGGATCAGCGCGTTCGACGCCCTGACTCTGATCATCCCGCTGGTCGCAGTCCTCTCGTTCTTCCCTCTCTTCCTGCTCTTCCGCCGTATCTACCCGCACGACACGATCGCGCTGCTCGGCGCCGCGTTCGCGTCGGTCGCGATGCCCCGGCTCTTCTCGATCGCCCACCCGGCGCCGCTTGCTCTCGGGGACTTCCTTTGCGTCGCCGCGCTCTGGATGCTGGTCGAAAGCCGACGGGACGTCCGCTGGTACCTTCCCCTCTCGCTGACGGCGGGCGCGCTCATCGTCACTCACCACCTCTCCTCCTACTTCTTCGCGGTCAGCGCCCTCGGCGGAGTCGTCCTGCTCGAGCTGTGGCGTCCGGGCCTGTGGAGCCGGAGGTTCCCGACCCGTGAGCTCGTCTTCGTCGCCGGGTTCGTTACGGCGACGTTTGCCTTCTGGTTCTACGGCACGACCTCGTTCATCGGCAACGTCTTGCTCCCGGGCCTCGGCCACGCGAGCGACATCGGCTTCGCGACGCTCGAGGGCGCCGCGCTCCTCGTGGTGGGGGTGTCGGCTTTCCTCGTGCGCTGGCGTCGGGGTCGCTTCCATCCGTCGCGGACGTGGGTTCGGATGCCGTCCGATCGCAGCCTCGTCCGGGACATGACCGCCCTCGCCATCCTGATCTTCGGGGCGATCGCGGTGGTCCTCATCGTTCCTATACCGGGCACGGCCCAGACGACGAGCCCGTGGGCGATCCTGTGGTTCTCGCCCATCCTCGGGCTCGGGATCCTCTGCGCCGGCGTCCGGCGGACGTTTACTCCCGCCCGGATCGGACCGTTCGCCGTCACTTGGACGGGCGCCCTCGGCCTATCCGCCGGCGCGCTCCTCGCGCTCTCCGTCCTTGGGACGGCGGCCGGCGCGACGACTCTCGAGAGTTTCACCCAAACGCTCTCCCCGGATCGTCACGTCGAGTACCTCCTGATCCCGATCGGACTCCTGGTCGCGGTCGGGCTCGCCCGGCTCGTCGCTCGGGCGCACGATCGCGGGGGTCGCCGCGCGATGGCCGCCGCGATGACCGGGGTCGTCGTCCTCCTCGCCGCGAACGCCGCCATCGTTTACCCCCCGCAATCGGCCTTCGGCGGCTTCGAGGAGGGCCTCACGCCCGGCGACGCGGCCTTGTGGATGTGGGTCGGCATCGCGGCCCCCCCGACCTGGGTGGTGGCGACCGACCACCGCCTGAGCTCGATGATCTTCGGGTTCGATCGGAACCCGGCGACTTGGGTGACCACGCCGGATCTGTTCAACGGCGCCAACTGGTCGGAAGCTGCGGCCGAGTTACGTAGCACCGGCGCGCCGAACCCGGCCGATTCCCGACCGGTCGACCTCGTCGCGGTCGACTCGGTGATGTACCACGGGGTCGCGCTCAACCCGGCGAACCTCGCTCAGCCGTTGAGCGCGTCCGCGATCGCCTGGTTCGAACGCGCGCCGTTCATCCCCCTCTACGAGAACGGGCAGAACGTCGTTTACCTTGTCGACTCGACGGCATTCCCCCCTTCGTAGGGGGCGAGCGTACCGTCTGGTCTCCAGGTGAGGAGGGGCGCCCGCCCTTCCTTCGCTAGGATGGCAAGCAGCCGACGGGCCCAGTCGAGCTTTGCGAGCTTGCGCCGGCGCTTAGCCGGGTCCGTCTCGGCTGTGTGGTCGAAATCGAATCCCCACAGGACGACCCGGGTCGCGCCGACGTGGTCGGCGAGGTACGCCGCCCGGTCGCCGTCGGTGAATCCCCCGACGTCGAGAAGGCCCGGCCGCGGCTCGCCCGCCCAGGAGCCGGCGAGTTCCCCCGGGAACTGCGGGACCCACTCGCGCACGGCTGGTTGGTTATCGCCGTGAGCGTGGACCACGACGAGACTTCCCCGACGGTTCGCCGCGATCTCGGACGCGACCGGTCCGTCGAGATCCGTCACGATCACAGAGGGGACGAGTCCGGCGGCGAGGCAGGTGGCGGTCGCCCCGTCGGCCGCGATAAGGCACGGCGGGCGGTCACCGGCCGGGTGGCGCCAGAGCGGTGGTGGGCCAGCATTCGGGGCCAGCCCGACGATAATCGCCTCCCGACCCTCGACGCGCGCACGGACCCGCGGAAGGGGGTCGCTCCGGGCCGACGGGGGAAGGAGTCTTTCGAGGAGGTCCGCGGCCGCCGCCTCGTGGTCAAGATCGAACCCGAATTCCTCCCGGATCCGCGCGTAACGCGGGGCCCACTGAGCGTACTCCACGGACTCTCGGGAAACCGGCGTAACGCTTTATAATGAAGTCCATGCTCCGCCGGTCGGGAGAACCGCTGTGATGCGACCCCTCGCCCAAGATATCCTTGCCCACCTGCCAAGCGAAGTGCGCCGGACCCCCGAGGCACCGCCTCCGTCCAACGACGACGCGGAGCTCGAAGCGGTCCTCGCGTCGCTCAAGACCAACATCAAGGTCATAGGGTGCGGCGGCGGAGGATGCAACACCATCAACCGCCTCGCCGAAGAGGGGCTCACGGGCGCGGAGATGATCGCGTGCAACACCGATGCCCAGCACCTGCTCACGATCCACGCGGGTCGCAAGATCCTCCTCGGCCGCCGGCTGACGCGCGGGCTCGGGGCCGGCGCGCTCCCCCAGGTCGGCGAACAGGCCGCGCACGAGGCGGAAGAGGAGCTCAAGAAATCGCTCGCGAACTCCGACATGGTGTTCATTACACTCGGGCTGGGCGGAGGGACGGGGACCGGCTCGGCCCCCGTCATCGCTCAGGCCGCAAAGGACGCGAATGGGGGGAACCCCCTCACGATCGCGGTCTGCACCCTACCGTTCACGTCCGAGGGGCTCGTCCGGCAGGAGAACGCGATGTGGGGGCTCGAGCGCCTGCGCTCGACCATCGACACGGTCATTACGATCCCGAACGATCGCCTGCTCGAGCTCGTCCCGCGCCTTCCGATCCAGACCGCATTCAAGGTCGCTGACTCCGTCCTTGCTCGGGCGATCCGGGGGATCACCGAGATCATCACCCGCCCGGGCCTCGTCAACCTCGACTTCAACGACCTCCGGACGATCATGAAGGGCGGCGGGGTCGCCCTGATCGGCATCGGCGAATCGGAGAGCGACAACCGGGCCGAGGACGCGGTCCTGGAAGCGATCAACTCCCCCCTTCTCCATGTCGACATCGGGGGGGCGAGCGGAGCGCTGATCAACGTCACCGGTGGGCCGGACATGACCGTGAGCGAGGCCCAGAAGGCAGCCGAGGTCGTCCAAAAGGCCGTGAGCCCGACCGCGCGGATCATCTGGGGCGCGGCCGTCGACCCCACGATGCAGAGCACGATCCGCGTGATGCTGGTAGTCACTGGCGTTAAATCCCCCCAGATTTTCGGAGGGGCACCCGGCGGCGCGGGGGCAGGGCATAAGTCAAGCCCCGAGATTGACGTCGTACGGTGATCGGGCCCTATGGCATTCCTCGACCGAGCACGCAACGTACAGGACCGGTTCGACAACCGACTCCGGTCGGTCGGTCACGGCAAGTACGGCCGCATCCTCCGGATGGCGCGTCGGCCGACCTCAGAGGAGTACGTCAAGGTCCTCCAGGTCACCTGGCTCGGCGCGGTCCTGATCGGCGCAATCGGCTTCCTGATCTACCTGTTCTTCCAGCAGGCCGGCCCGTGGCTCTGGACCCATGTCTTCGGGGGCCTGTAGCCCTGGCTGGGGAGTCCGCCGATGGCAGACGGGACGAATGACGAGGGAATTGGGCTATTGTCGGGGGCTCCCCCGCCCGAGGAGAAGAAGCCCGAAGGAACCGTTCCGATCGCGGTCGGCGCGCCGCCTCCCGTGGCGGCCCCCCCGAAGGTCGACGTCACGAGCATGCTTGTGCTCAAGGCGGCCGACGATACGAGCCGCAACGTCACCGCTGGCACGGTCACGACGCTCTCGGCGGTCCTGACAAGCCGCGCGGCGGAGCCGGTCCCGGCGCGCGTCACGGTAGAGGTCGGGTATACGTCGACGTACCCCGGCGAGGGCGCGGAGTGGCCGGTGAAGTGGACTCCCCCCGGCCAGCGTCAGGCGGTCGAGCTCTTCCCCCGCAAGGAGAACTACACGGTCAACCTCGCCCCGAACGCGGGCGTCCCGCTCTCGTTCGAGATCACCACGCCGGTCGGCGTCCGGTACGGTGACCGGGTCGAGGTGCGTCTCGCGGCCGCGGGTCCCGACGGGGGCAGCCCGCTTCGGCTCACCCTCTCGTGCGTCGCGCGCCAGGCGGTTCTCGCGATCAAGACCTCTCGCGGCTACGAGCGGGAGGTCGCCGACACCCTTCTCGCCCGGACGGACGACAAGCCGGACGTCATCTTCGCCCTCCTCGTCCCGTCGGCCCTCCGCGGCTACGTTTTCGCCGAGGGGATGAGCTTCGAGGGCGTCCGGGAGATGCTGAAGGGGATCCGCAAGGCCCGGGGCCTCGTCGAGGGGGAGACGACCCTGAAGGAGGTCGAGCCGCTCCTCGTGCCCAAGATCACGGTCGAAGGATTCGTCGAGGGCGCGATCGTCGAGCTGATCTCGGGCCCGTTCAAGGGCGAGAAGGCCCGTGTCCGCAAGATCGACCAGGCGAAGGAGGAGATCACGGTCGAGCTGATCGAGGCGGTCGTGCCGATGCCGGTGACGGTCCGCGGCGATCACGTCCGGATGCTGGAAAAGGGAGGCGGAAAGAGTGGCAGTTGAGGTGAGCATCCTCGTCGAGGGAGGGAAGGCCGCGGCCGGGGCCACGCTCGGCTCGGCGCTCGGTCCCCTCGGGGTCAACGTGGGGCAGGTCGTCCAGAAGATCAACGAGGAGACGCAGCAGTTCAGCGGGATGCGAGTCCCCGTCATCATCCGTGTCGACCCGAACACCCGCGCGTTCACGCTCGTGGTCGGGCGCCCACCGGTCGCCGCGCTCCTCCTCAAGGAGGCGAAGAAGGAGAAAGGCTCGGGCAAGCCGAAGAGCGAGGTCGTCGGGGACGTATCGCTCGCGGCCGTCCAACGGATCGCGGAGTCGAAGGGCGAGGACCTCCAGGGTCGCTCGCTCGAGGAGAAGATGAACCAGGTGATCGGGACGTGCGTCTCGCTGGGCCTCTCCGTCGGTGGAGAGGATCCGCGCTCACTTTTGAAGACCCGTATCGCGGCGCGGGGGGCTCGATGATCGGCGCCCCCGGCTCGCCAGCCCCCGATCTCTCCAACGCCGAGATCGTCGACTACTCGATCGTCGAAGGAGATGGGCGGATCCGGCTCAAACTGAAGGACGGCTCGGTGGTCGAAGTCCGCCTCGAGATCATGAACATCCTCAGAGCCGGCAATGATCCGAACACCGGCCTCCCCGCGTACATCGTCCAGTCCGCGCCGCTCGTCCGACTGGTCGAATGTCCGAAGGAGCTCCGCAAACCGCCTCTTCGGCCGGGGGGAAAGGCAGACGCGAAGGCGATCCCCGGGTTCGGCTGAAACGGGAGTTCAAAAAATAGGAGCCCCGGAGGGGAAGCCTCCGGGGAAGGGGTCGAACCGCCGTCTATTCGACGGCGATCTTGACCTCGGCGTTCGACGGGGTCGGGTGCTGCTTCGGCAGCTCAAGCTCGAGGAGCCCGTTCTCGACTTTGGCCTTCGCCTCGGTCGCGACGACCGGCTCCGGCAGCTCGAGTCGCCGGAAGTACCCCGCGTACGTCCGCTCGCGGTGGATGTACTCGGCGTCCTTCTTCTCCTCCGAGGCAGCGCTCTCGCCCCGGATCTCGATGCTCGAGCCGCGGATGCGGATGTCGAGCTTGTCCTTCGGGATCCCAGGAACCTCGGCGACGATCTTGTAGGCGGCGCCCGTGTCCGTCACGTCGGTTCGTGCGGCACGGAAGAATCCGGAATCGAACCGCTCGATAGGGGCGAACGGTTGGCCGAACGGCCGGAGGTCCCAGATCTCGCCCAGGCGGTCTCGCATCGCGTCGAAGACGCGGTCGAGGTCGGTCCAGGGGTCGGTGGCGGTCTCTTTCTTTTGGATTTCGCGGGTCATGGTCTTACCTGCGTGTTCAACAAAAGTAAGTTAGCTATACTATATAAAGAATCCGAGCACGGTCCGGGCCGAACGGTTCCTCGAAGGCCATGCTAGGACTGAGCACGGTGAAAAACCGTGCACGGACCCAGAAAGGAAATACCCCAGCGTGACCCTCATCGCGCCGGCTCACCGGGTCAGGGGATGACCCACAGTGGTGGAACTCAAAGTCGGAGACCGTAGGGTCCTCGGACGGGGCGACTTCCCAGCATTCTTCGCGGCCTTGCGCGACGCCGGCTACGACGTGATCGGACCGACGATCCACGACGGGGCGATCGTGTACGATCGGCTCACGCGCGTCGAGGACCTCCCGATCGGCTGGACGGACCGGCAGGGGCCGGGAAAGTACCGGCTCGAGCGGCGCGGCGACCAGGCGCTCTTCGGGTACAACGTCGGACCGTTCACCTGGAAGAAATTTCTCTACCCTCCCCGCGAGCGATTATGGACCGCGTACCGAGACGGCGACGCCTTCTCCATCGAGCCCGAGCCGGTCGACGGACCCCCCCTCGCCTTCCTTGGCATGCGGGCCTGCGAGCTCGCTGGGGTCCGGGTCACCGACCGAGTATTCCAGGGCGGACCCGTCGCCGACCCGGGGTACTCTGCCCGGCGCTCGCGTCTCCTCCGGATCGCGGTCGAGTGCGGCGAAGCCGGTGCTAACTGCTTCTGCGTCTCGATGGGGACGGGTCCCGGCGTGGGGGCCGACGTTGACCTCGTTTTGACCGAGATCCTGGAGCCGGGACCCCACCGGTTTCTCCTGCGGGTCGGCTCGCCCGCGGGCGCGGAAGTCCTTGCCCGCGTGCCGCTTACCCCGGCGGAGCCAACGGACGGGCAGATCGCCGAGGCGATCGTCGAACGGACCGCCGGTTCGATGGGTCGGACGATGAATACCGAGGGGATCCGCGACCTCCTGCGGAATAATCTCGAGCACCCGCGTTGGGACAACGTCGCGAAGAGGTGCCTAGCGTGCACGAACTGCACGATGGTCTGTCCGACCTGCTTCTGCAGCACACAGGAAGAGGTCCCCGACCTCGACGTCTCGAAGGTCGAGCGGTGGCGGCGGTGGGACTCGTGCTTCAATCTCGCGTTCACCGAGCTCCACGGCTCGAGCGTCCGCAAGAGCGGGCTCTCGCGCTACCGTCAGTGGCTCACGCACAAGCTCGGCACCTGGAACGACCAGTTCGGTTCGTCCGGCTGCGTCGGGTGCGGGCGGTGTATCACTTGGTGCCCGGTCGGTATCGATCTGACCGAGGAGGTCGCCGCGATCCGCAAGTCGCCGGGCGCTACCGCGGCAGCCGCGACGAAAGGAGGGAGTCCGTGAATCCGGAAGTGAACCACAAGGTCGTGCGCGAGATCGCGAGCCACCCGTTCTTCCACGGCATGTCCCGGGAGTTCGTGGAGACGATCGCCGTCGAGGGGGAGGAGCGGTTGTTCGTCGCGGACGACATGATCGCCTCCGAGGGTGGCGAGGCGGACGTCCTCTATCTCGTGCTGGAGGGGAAGGTCGCGCTCGAGCTCGAGGCAGCCGACCGTCCGCCGATCACCGTCCAGACGGTCGGCCCCGGTGAGCTCGTTGGATGGTCGTGGCTCGTTCCGCCACATCGTTGGCGGTTCAACGTCCGTGCGTTGAAGCGGACCCGGCTCGTCGCGCTCGATGGCGGGATCATCCGACGCACCCTCCACGCCCGTCCAGACTGGGGGTTCGAGTTCATGGTCCGGTTCATGCCGCTCCTCGCCGAGCGACTGGAGAACACGCGTATCCAGCTCCTGGATATCTATGGCCGTTAGTACGTTGCCCGACCCAGCGAGCCCGGCGGACGCAGGGCACCCTCTCGCCCCGATCCCGTATGTTGTCCGGGCGGTCGCGACCGAGACCCCGGACATCGTGACCCTCACGCTCGTCCCCCGGTCGACCAAGCGAACCGGCCCGTTCCGCCCCGGTCAGTTCAACATGCTCTACGCCTTCGGCGTCGGCGAGTCGGCGATCTCGATCTCGGGCGGGAGCCCGGATGGCCAGCTCATTCACACTGTCCAATCGCTCGGGAAGGTCTCGAATGCGCTCACCCGCCTCACCCCGGGCGACACGGTCGGGGTGCGGGGGCCCTACGGTCGGGGCTGGCCGGTCGCGGAAGCAAAGGGCCGGGACCTCGTCATCGTCGCCGGCGGGCTTGGCCTTCCGCCTCTCCGGCCCGCCCTCTACGAGATCTTCCGCAACCGGGAGGCGTACGGGCGGGTAGAGATCATCGACGGGGCTCGTACGCCGAAGAACCTCGTCTTCTATGATGAGGTTCAGGGGTGGCGGCGGCGCTCGGATCTCCGGGTCCAAGTCACCGTCGACTCAGCGGGCCGGGACTGGTACGGCGATGTCGGAGTCGTCACGACCCGGATCCCGGACGCCCGGTTCGATCCGGAGCGGACGACCGCATTCGTCTGCGGTCCAGAGATCATGATGAAACTGACCGCCCAAGCGCTCGTTGCCCGCAAGGTCCCGGCGGAGACGATCTTTCTCTCGATGGAGCGGAACATGAAGTGCGCGATCGGGTTCTGCGGCCACTGTCAGTACCAGTCGTCGTTCATTTGCCGCGACGGTCCGGTCCTGCGCTACTCCGCGGTCCAGACGTTGCTCAACTTGAAGGAGGTGTAGATCCGATGCCGGTCCACAAGCCCCGAGTGGCGGTCTGGAAGTTCGCGTCGTGCGACGGCTGCCAGTTGACGATGCTCGACTGCGAGGACGCGCTCCTTGCGATCGCCGACAAGGTCGAGATCGCCAACTTCCGAGAGGCGTCGAGCGCGGTCGTCGAAGGTCCCTACGACCTTTCGCTGGTCGAGGGCTCGGTGACGACGCCGGAAGACGTGCGGCGGGTCAAAGAGGTCCGTGCGGAATCCCGCGTCCTCGTCACGATCGGCGCGTGCGCGACCGCCGGCGGGATCCAGGCACTCCGCAACTTCGCGGACGTCGACGAGTACCGTCGTCTCGTCTACGCCCAACCGCAGTACATCGAGACGCTCGCGACGTCGACCCCGATCGCCGACCACGTACCGGTCGATTTCGAGCTGCGGGGTTGCCCGATCTCGAAGGCCCAGCTTCTCGAGGTCATCTCGGCGTACCTGACGAACCGCGCTCCCAACGTCCCGAACGAGAGCGTCTGCATCGAATGTAAGCGCCGCGGCAACGTCTGCGTCCTCGTCGCGCACGGGACCCCGTGCCTCGGACCGGTGACGCAGGCCGGCTGTGGAGCCATCTGCCCGGCGTTTCACCGGGGCTGCTACGGTTGCTTTGGCCCGCAGGGGAGTCCGAACGTCCCTTCGATGCTCAAGGAGCTGGGCGAGCTCGGCATGGCCCCCCTCCCGATGTACCGGGTCTTCCGCACGTTCAACGCGATGGCCCCCGCATTCCGCAGCGCGGCGGACTCCGCGGTCTCGGAGGAGGACGCCCCATGATCGAGCGGACGATCCACGTTGACTACATCGCGCGGGTCGAGGGGGAAGGGGCGCTCAAGGTCCGCATCCGTGGTGACACCGTCGAAGACCTTGAGCTCAAGATCTGGGAACCGCCGCGGTTCTTCGAGGCGTTCCTGCGCGGTCGCTCGTACCGGGAGGCTCCCGACATCACCGCGCGGATCTGCGGGATCTGCCCGGTCGCCTACCAGATGAGCGCGTGCCATGCGATGGAGCATGCGCTCGGGATGCGCGTCCACGGCGAGCTGCGGACGCTCCGCCGCCTTCTCTACTGCGGCGAGTGGATCGAGAGCCACGCGCTCCACATCTACCTCCTCCACGCGCCGGACTTCCTCGGCTACCCAGACGCTCTCCGGCTCGCGAAGGAACATCCAGAGGCGGTCAAGAAGGGCCTCGAGCTCAAGAAGATCGGCAACGAGTTGATGCAGGTCCTCGGGGGGCGCGAGATCCACCCGGTCAACGTTCGCGTCGGAGGGTTCTACCGGGTCCCTACGGTGAACGAACTCGCCGCGATTCGCCCCGCGCTCGAGAGAGCGATGGGCCTCGCCGAGGAGACGGTCCGGTTCGCCTCCGGCCTCTCCTTCCCCAACATCGAGGAGGATTACGAGTTCGTCTCGCTCCGGCACGAGCACGAGTACCCGATGAACGAGGGGGAGGTCGTCTCGAACCGCGGGGTGAAGATCCCGATGAGCGAGTTCGAGGACGTCTTCGAAGAGACCCACGCGCCGTACTCGAACGCGCTCCAGTCCGTCCACAAGGGCGCCGGGTCGTACCTCGTTGGGCCCCTCGCCCGCTACGCCCTCAACCACGACAAGCTCCTTCCGCGCGCCCGGTCGATCGCGCGCGAGGTCGGGCTCGAGGACGTCGTCCGCAATCCGTACCGCAGCGTCATCGTCCGCGGCGTTGAGATCGTCCAGGCGGTCGAGGAGTCGCTCAAGATCATCGACGCCTACCGCCCGCCCGACGAACCGTACGTCGAGCCCCCGGCGTCGTTCCACGCGTCGACCGGCGCGGCGATCACCGAAGCTCCTCGCGGCATGCTCTATCATCGGTACCGGCTCAACGAAGAGGGGCTCATCCAGGAGGCGAAGATCGTCGCCCCGACCTCGCAGAACCAGAAGCGGATCGAGGACGATGTCCGTCACCTTGTTTCGGCCTCGCTGAGCCTGGACGACACCGCACTCACCGACGCGTGCGAGAAGGCGATCCGCAACCACGACCCCTGCATCTCCTGCGCGACGCACTTCCTGAAGCTCGACATCGAGCGGACGTAGGTCGGTCCCATGGTCGCGCAGTCGCCGGGTCCCTCGGGCCGCGGGGCGCGGCCCCTCGTGATCGGGCTCGGCAACGACCACCGGCAGGATGACCGGTGCGGGCTCGAGGTCGTTCGTGAGCTCGGGCGACGCCGGGAAGAGCGAGCGCGCCTCGCGGAGTGCCCCGGTGACGCGCTCCGGCTTCTCGATCTCTGGAGCGACGAGCGCGAAGTAATCGTCGTCGACGCTGTTCGCTCCGGCCGGCGACCGGGGACGGTCCTCCGACTGGAGGTTTCGGAGGAGGGTCTCCCGAGCGTCGGAACGACGTCCACGCACGGCCTATCGCTCGCCGAGGCGATCGGACTCGGGCGGTCGCTCGGCCGGTGCCCGAACCGCCTCATCGTCTACGCGATCGAGGCGAGGGACGTCGGGATGGGCGACGGGCTTTCTCCCGAGGCCGCAGCCGGCGTTCGGGAGGCAGCCGACCGGGTCGCGGCCGAACTCGCGCATCGCCGCGACGGGATCTTGAGCGCGTGAGGGGCGGCGATGCACGAGGAGGCGATGGTCCGCGATCTCGTCCGCAAGATCGAAGAGGTGGCCCGGAGGGAGGGGTCGCCGCGCGTGACCCGCGTTCGCCTCTGGGTCGGAGCGCTTTCGCACCTTACCGCGGGGGGGCTACGCGACCGCTGGTCGCTCGCGACCGAGCGGACCCCGGCGGAGGGCTCCGCGCTCGACCTCACGGTCTCGACCGATCCCAATCACCCGAGGTCGACCGAAATCGTCCTTGAAAGCGTCGATCTCGCTGCACCGGGAGGTACCGTGTGAAAGCCACACATTCTCTCGGCGTTTCCTCGCTGGCTCCCGTACCCTTGAAAAAGGTGGGCGAACTGCGCGGGCCGCTCGGAGCGGGACCGAGAGGGGAGGGATCGCGATGTGCCTGACCGTGCCGGGCCGGATCGTCTCTATCGAGGGGACCGAACCGACCGACCGGATCGCCCGGATCGACTTCGGCGGGGTCGAGCGGAAGGCAAACCTCCTGTACACCCCGGACGCGGTCGTCGGGGATTTCGTGATCGTCCAGGCGGGGTTCGCGATCCGACGCGTAAGCGAGGCCGAGGCCGAGGAGGCGCTCGAGTACCACCGGGAGCTGGACGAGCTTTCCCGCTCCAAGGGCGAGGACGGGGGTACCCACCCCTCGAGCCCGGCCGTTGCACGCGTGAACGTGAGGTACCTATGAACGGGCGAAGTTCGCTACTCGGAGTGGGCCTAATGCTCGTCTTCCTGACCGCTTTCGTGAGCGGGGTCTCGACGTTCGTCAACGCTTACGCGGTCGGGGTCACGACGAGCTCCGACGCCTTCGTGACCGTCCGCAATATCCTGGTCGCGGGCGCGTTCGTCCCAGTCGCGCTCGTCGCTTCCCGCTATCTTAGGGCCCCGAAGCTTCGGGGGATCGACTGGGCGCGCCTAGTCGTGATCGGCCTCATCGGCGGCGCGATCCCGTTCCTTCTCTTCTTCCATGGGCTCGAGCTGGCGACCAAGGCCGGAGGCGCGGTCACTGCGTCGTTTGCCTACCGAACGCTCTTCCTGTTCGCGACCGTTTTCGGACTCGTTTTCCTTTCCGAGAAGTTCCGCTGGTGGGTCGTTCTCGCCGCGGGATTGATTCTGGGCGGCAACGTCCTTCTACTCTCGCTGACGGCGCCGATTTGGACCGATGGCACGTCGTATGTCCTCGCGGCCACCGTGCTCTGGGCGGCCGAGTACACGGTTAGTAAGCGGACGCTCCGCGACCTCCCCTCGGCGACCGTCGCGCTGGGCCGGATGGGGTTCGGGGCGGTCTTCCTCGCCGGTTACCTCGCGTTCACGGCCCAGTGGGGCGTGGTCGCCGGCTTCTCCGGGGTCGACTGGGCGTGGATCGGGATCAGCGCCGCACTCCTCGCGGCGTTCGTCGCGAGCTGGTACCCCGGCCTGAAGCGCGTCGACCTCGGCGCGGCGACGTCCGTCCTCGTCCTCGGCTTCCCGATCACCTGGCTCCTCGGCATCCTCGTCAAAGGCAGTCCGTTCACGCTGGGAGAGGCGGCCGGGGCAGCCGTGGTGGTGGCGGGGGTCTGCCTCGCGGTCGGTCTCGCCCAGTTCAAGGCGACGGGCGCGTTCCTCTCACGTCTATTGAGGCCGTCCACGTCGACCACGTAAGATGGACGGGGTCGCCCTCTGCGCTCGGTTCAGCATCGCGACCAATCGCCTGCAGTTCTGCGGGCCGGCCGACGCGGAGCCGAACCTCTACGCGGCGATCACGCGGGGAGCCGAGCTCGACCGCGCACGCGCCGCGCTGACTCGGTTCGAGGCGCTCTACCCTTACCTAGAGGCGATCGGGACGAAGCACGGCCTCGACCCGTTCGACGAGCGGGTCGTCGAGGCATACTGGATCGGCAACCAACTCCTCGATGCGTTCGGCCGAAACGACTTCGAACGGATCCTTGGCGCGCTCGTACGACGGGGGCTTCCCCGTTCGACGGCCGAGCGCCTCGGTGCGCACCTTCCGGCGAAGCCGATCCCCCATCATGCCTTCCACGTCACGTTCGTCGGGGTCGGCGAGGTGACAGGACATGTGGAGACGACCCTCGCGAACATGGAGGCGTGTCGGCCGACGCCCGCGAGGGTCGTTCGCGTAGCCGCTGGGGAGCTCGGACTCCAATTCCGCCCGCTCGTCGTTGTCCACGGCCGGGTCGCACGCGAAGGTGTGGAGAGGTCCCGGCTCCCGTTTGATGCGAAGATCTTACCCAAGGTGGAGGCGGGCGACGTCGTCGCACTCCATTGGAGGCACCCCGCCCTCCTCCTCACCGAGGAGCAATCGCGCGCGCTCGAGCGGTACACCGATCGCTCCTTCGAAGCAGCGAACGAGGCGCTTCCGGGCCTCCGCGCGCTCAGTTGATCGGACCGGCGCTGCTCCTAATCAGAACGCCATCCGGCGGATCTGCGGGAGCGCCAAGGCGACGAGCCCTCCGACGAGGAGCCCTGCCGCGTCGATCACGAGGAGCGTTCCGAGCGAGATCCCGACCGAGATCGTGCCCACGACAAGCACCGCGATCGATCCCGAAACGCCCGTGAAGAAGTAGAGGTTGGCGCCGAGCCGGCCGAGGAGCTCCGGTGGGTAGGTACCCTGGAGCCAGGTGTACCTCGCGATGTACCGGACCGCGAGAGCCGCCCCAACACCCGCGAGGAGTAGGGCGAGCACAACGATCGAAGGGAAGGGAGGTGCCAGAGCCAGTAGACACGCACCGGCGGCGGTCGGCGTCAGCACGAGGAGCCATCCCACGTGGCGACGCGGGTTGAGATGACCGACCGCCACCCCGGCGACCGAGCCGCCCACCGCGAACGCCGTGACGAGTGGACCATAGACCGCACTAGGCGTGGCGAATCGTTGGTAGGCGATCGCGGTGATCAAGAGAGGCGGGACCGCCGAGAAGAACCCGACGAAGACCTCGAGGCCGCCGAGCTGACGGAGTGAGCGCCCCGCGGCCCCCCGGAAGCTATCCCAGCCCCGGCGGAACGTCACCCAGAACGAGGTCCGGGGGGACTCGGCGACATGGAGGGCGAGGGGGACCGCGACCGCGGTCGCCGCGATGAGGAGTCCCGCGTAGGCGGTCGCGCCGCCGAATGGACCGACGAGGTAGACGAGGGCACCCCCTCCCGCGTACCCACCAACCTGGGTCCCAACGGAGATGATGCTCCCGAACCCCTCCGCGACGAAGAGTTGGCGCTTCTCAAGCACGATCGGGGGCGCAACCACGAAGACCGCCCAGTCGAAGTCCCAGAGCAGCGCGAGGACGAACACGAGGCCGAGCAGGACCCCGACCGTGAGGGTCCCGGCGTGGAGCTCGTACGCAAGCGCCCCGGCGGCGGCCGCCTGGATCGGGAAACAGACGAGTAGGATGGTCCGTTTGTCGTGCGCGCGGTCGACGATCGGCGCGACAAGGAACGTTGCCGTATACACGCCATACTCGACGAAGAGGACCGCTCCCGCGATGAGCAGGTTGCCGGTCAGGCCATAGGCGAGGAAGAGGACGGAGACCGCGTACACGGCGTACCCTGCGCCCGAGAATAGCTGGCAGGCAAGGAGCAGCAGGTAGCGACGGTTTTGCAGGACTTCGCCCCATCCGCCTCGTTGATACTCGAAATCCCGGGAAACGGGCTGGGATGGCTTATTCCCCGCCGATTCAAGGGGTCCACTCGGTACTGGATCCCCCTGCGACACGGCCCCACGCCGAGCTTCACGCCCCCGACCGCGCCGAAGGCGATCGGCCGCGCGAGGATTCGGCTCACGGGAAAGGGCCGTCCGGGTTTATTATCGACTGCCTTCACAAAATTGACGAACCTTGCTAACTGCTCTCTCCTGCGAATCCTCGGGTAGGCGCAATTTATTTGGGCGAACCCGGGGTGGCCGGCCCAGATGGTCGACGTCCACGAGACCCCCGCGGTTCCTCCTTTTGATCCCGGGGGCGACGAGCGGGTCGGCTACTTCATCGCAGGGTCGCTGCTCATCCTCCTGGGCTGGGTGGGGGGTGTCGTGGCGAATCTCGTCCTTCACGCCGCTGCCGGAACCGGTGGCATGACCGTGGGATGGATCCGAATCACCTCGACGCTAGGCCCGTATGCGTGGGCAGTATTCGGTTTCGGACTGTTCGCGGGGGCGGTTGGGGTGGTGCTGCTCGCGTTCGGTCGGGCGTCCCCTAAGGCTCCGGTCGTGCTGCCGGGGTACGATTACTGAACCCGCTCGCGCACAGTAGCGGGCCGGTGGAACCTTCGCGACGGCGGTGATCGGGCCCCGACCGGTCCCCGGGCCGACTTCTGCGCCTCAAGACAATCGCCGCACACGCGTTCATCGGCGTCGAGACAGTTGCGGCAGAACGTGCGTCCGCACATCGTACAGCCAAGCGAGGCCGGAGCCCCACACCGCGCGCACGTACCGACCAACACGTTCGGGCCCTCCCGGCAGGAACCCAGCTATGCGAGAATGCCACTGGCCTTAAGACCTTCTACGAAACCCTCGGAATAGCTCGCAGAGCTCACGTAGTTCGCTGCACGACGGGCCCGCGGGCTCGCGGAAGCGAAGCTGACACCGAATCCGGCGGCTCGAAGCATCGCGACATCGTTGTCCCCGTCCCCGAGGATGACGCAGTCCGCCGGGGAGAGCCCGCTTTCCGCGAGCGCCCGCCGGAGGGCCGGCAGCTTTCCGGCCCCCTTCTGCATCAGGTGGAGCGCGTAGCCGGTAGACTCTACGTTCACCGGCGCGCCCCGCAACGCTCGACGTACGGCGGCGATCGAGACGGTCGGCTCGATCGCGATTTCGCTTTCCCGCCACCGGTCGGTGAACAGCCGTCGCGCGGGAACGCCGGCGGCGACGAGGGTGCGGTACGCCTTCCGCGCGACCCGAATGTCGGCGAGGCGCTCCGCGTGCTCCGTCCCATCGGCCGCCCGACGGTAGAGCATCCCGCCATTCTCCGCCACGATCGCTCCGGAAAGCCCGAGGGAACGGTATAGCGCGAGCGCGACCGGCAGCACGTTGCCCGTCGCGAGGAACACGGGCACACCGGCGTCTTCCACTTGACGGACGAGCGAGACCGCCGCCGGGTCGAGTCGGCGGCTCGCATCAGTCAGCGTCCCATCGACGTCGGTCACTACAGCGCGGTACCGCCGACCCGACGACGGGTCCTCGTGCTGGACTCTCTCCGACCTCACGACGACCTCGAACCCTGTCCGTCTCACCCTGGCCCCTTAGCTCGGACGCGCGCGATGGCCCGTCGGAGGGCTTCTGCCACTTCCTGGCCGTCCCGCCGGCCGCGCACTTCGCGCATTATATCCCCCATGAGGGGAGAGAACGCTCCCTCCCCCCGAGTGCGTACCAGATCTTCATTCGAGCGCACGACCCGATCGACCAAGGCGGCCAGATCCTCGGTAGAGAACCCCGAGAGCCCCGCGTCCTCGATCGCGGAATCGAGGTCGCGGGCCCCACGGGCGAGGGCGGCGAGAACGGTCGGGATTCCCTCCTTCGCGATCCGTTGGGCCGTCACCGCGGAGAGAATCCCGTCGAGGGTCTCGATCGAAGGCTCGAACGGCGATCCCTTGGAAGGATCGACGGGAACGGTAGGAAGGTCTTGGAAGAGCAGTCGGACAACGAGAGGCGCTGGGTGGTCCCGCGCGGTAAGTTCCTCGAACAGGGGTTCCTGTTCGCTGTAGACAATTTGGCGGACGACCTCGGGGCCCAGGCCATGCTCCCGTTCGAGACGGGACCGGAGTGCTTCGGGCCGCTCGGGAAGTAGCGAGGTTAGACGGGCCTTCCGTTCCTCGGTGAGCGGGATCGGCGGGATGTCGGTCTCGGGATACATCCGGTCCCGCCCGGGAAGGGGGCGAGAGTAGCGAGTGCGACCGTCGGGGAGAGGATCGCGGGTCTCGCCCGGAATTCCTTCGATGGCGGCCCGAGCCCGTTGGGCGACGCGCCGGAGCGCGGCCTCCGCCCGTTCCTGAGAGCGGTCGATCACGAGGACGAAGGCGTCGGTCTCGCCGAGCTCGAGGCGACGTCGGGCCTCGGTGATTTGCGCGTCGGTCATCCCGAACGCGGGGAGTTCGTCCGAGTGAAGAAGGCCGCGGAGTCCGACCGCGCGCGCTTGGTCGGCGAGCTCACGCCCGAGGCGCTCTTCCGAGCCCGGCGGTGAACGAAGCAACCCCGCGAAACCGGGCAGCGGGATTGCGAGAACTCGCGAGCCTTTGCGATCAACGTCGGATAGCGGACCGGACGGTATCCCGCGGAACACCTCGGTGAGATCGACCGGTTCCCTGTCGGAAACGCGGGCCCCGCGTCGGACGAGTTCATCCCGCACTCCGAGAAGGAGCCGCTGCCGGGCCACTTCCTCGTCGACGTACGCTTGGATTTTCCCGAGCTCTTGAACCCCCTTGATCTCGATCCGGTGGCCCCCCTCGACCGAGACGTTGACGTCCTCGCGGATCGTCCCGAGCCCCCGGCGAACGCGACGGGTCGCCCTCAGGAGTGCGCCGATCTCTTCCGCGACAGTCCGGGCCTCGGTCCCGGAGGCGATCTCGGGACCGGTCGCGACCTCAATGAGAGGGATTCCCAGGCGATCGAGGCGGTAGACGACCTCCCCGTCCGCCTCTCGAACCTTGCGCGCGGCGTCCTCCTCGAGGCAGACGGTCGCCACCGACACTCGTTTGCCTTCCACATCGAGGTGGCCATCCCGGGCGATCAGCGCGGTCCGCTGGAATCCCGAAGTGTTCGATCCGTCCACGACGATCTTCCGCATCACCTCCACCTCGTCGACCCACTTCGCGTCGACGAGCAAGGAGAAGGTGAGCGCGGTGTCGAGGGCAGCTTCGTTGAGGGGGTGGGGAGGTTCCTCGTCGAACTCGACGAGGCACGTGGGGGGCCCGACCTCGTAGCGGTAGACGAGGCCGCGGGAGGCTTGGAAGGCGGTGGCGGGGTCGACCTCTCGATCCTCACCGCTCGCGGCGTGCAACCGGCGGATGAACGATCCCCGAATCTCCTCGGAGAGCTCGGCGGGGCACGCGCAGAAGAGTTTGCCGGTCGCGAGCTGCTGGTGAACCTCGAGACCGGCCTTCATCGATCCCCTCGCGCGAGGTGCCGACGAACGAACTCTCCGGCCCGGTCGGTCAGAAGGAGACTCGTCACCGTCTTCGCGTCGGACGATTGCCCCAATGCCCAGACCATCTTCGCGTACGCCGTTTCGGGCAGGAGATCCTCTAGGTAGACCACACCGGCCTGGCGGAGAAGACGGCCCGTGGAGTACACGAAGCTGTCGGCGTTTCCGGCCAGGCATTGGGTCGTCATCGCGACGACGACCCCCCGCGCGACGGCCGCCCGTATCCATTCCACGTGGCGGGACGCCACATGTCCAAGCCCCGTCCCGGCGATCACAATGCCTCGGAGGTCTCGGGCGAACGCCGCCGCCCGCTCGGGAGAGAGGCCCGGATAGAACCACAGGAGTCCAGCCCGGCTGTCCATGGGTCCCTCGACGCGGGGCGGTCCGGCGACCGGTGGGCGGGGGGTGCGCTCGAACCGGACCTCACCGTCCTCGACATACCCGAGGACGGGACCGTTCCGACTCTCGAAGGCGTCCCGTCGGCTCGAGTGCATCTTCCGGACCCACGTGCCGCGATGGATCGCGAATCGCGTGTCCGAGAGGCCGGCGTGCATCACGACGACGACCTCTCCCACGCGACGGTCCCGCGCGACCTCGACTGCGGC
>JASHQX010000145.1 GCA_030038895.1 Thermoplasmata archaeon | reverse complement strand
TGCGGCGCGGCGTACGAGGCCCGCTACTGGGGCAAGGATCTGAAGATCGTCATCGCGGAGAAGGGTCAGATCGACCGCAGCGGCGCCGTCGCGCAGGGGCTCTCCGCCATCAACACCTACATCGGCGTCCAGGAGGGGGAGAACACCCTCGAGGATTTCGTCAAGTACGCGCGCGATGACGTGATGGGGCTCGCGCGGGAGGACCTAATCTACGACGTCGCCCGGCACGTCGACCCTTCGGTCCGACTGTTGGAGAAGTGGGGACTCCCCATCGTGAAGGACCCCAAAACTGGCCGTTATCAGCGCGAAGGCCGGTGGCAGTTGCTGATCCATGGGGAGAGCTACAAGCCCATCGTGGCCGAGGCAGCCAAGAAGGCCGCGAGCGAGGTCGTCAACCGTGCGGTCATCACCCATCTCCTCAAGGATCGGACCGACCCGAACCGGGTGGCGGGCGCGATGGGATTCGACGGCCGGGACGGTTCGCTCCTGGTCTTTCGAAGCAAGGCGGTGATTCTCGCGGCCGGCGGTGCCACGCATATCTTCCGACCCCGGTCGGTGGGTGAAGGGTGGGGTCGGACCTGGTACTCCCCGTGGAGCTCCGGCTCGGCCTACGGGCTCGAAATCGAGGCCGGGGCCCGGATGGTCCAGATGGAGATCCGGCTAGTCCCCACGCGGTTCCGAGACGGATACGGGCCGGTGGGAACGTGGTTTCTCTACCTCAAGTCCTACGCGACCAACCGGCTCGGAGAGAGATACGAAGACCGCCGGGAGAAATTGCGCCCGCTGGTCGGAAGCTACGCGGACGCGAAGCCGATGCCGACCTGCCTGAGGAACCACCTCATGATCGAGGAGATGAAGGAAGGGCGGGCCCCCATCCTGATGCACACCGAACACGTCCTCGATACCCCCGAGAAGGTCGAGGCCGGGTGGGAGGACTTCCTCGATATGACGGTCAGCCAGGCCCACCTGTGGGCCTCGCAGAACCACGACCCCGCTACGCGACCTTCCGAAATCGCTCCCACGGAACCGTACATCATGGGCTCGCACGCCGTCAACGCCGGAGCTTGGGTGAGCGGGCCGAAGGACATCGCGCCCAAGTCGTACTGCTGGGAATTCAATCGGATGACCACGGTGACGGGTCTGTTCGCCGCGGGTGACGCGGCGGGAGGCGCTACGCACAAGTTCTCCTCAGGGTCGTTCGCCGAGGGACGCATCGCGGGGAAGAGTGCGGTCCGGTTCGTGCGGGCGACCGCCGACCATCCCCCGGAGCCGGAACCGGCCGTAATCGAGCAGCATAAAGAGGAGATCTTCCAGCCGCTCGAGAACTACAAGCTCGGCCGGCCCTACATCACCCAGGGCACCGTCTCCCCTCTCTACCTGTACCCGTCCGAGGGACTCAAACGACTGGAGAAGATCATGGACGAGTACGCCGGAGGGGCCACGACTTTCTACACCACCAACGCGACGATGCTCGAGCGTGGCCTCGAGCTCCTCGTCATGCTGCGCGAGGACCTCGACCTTCTCGGGGCGGAGGACCTTCACCAGCTCACGCGTGCGTGGGAACTCACGCATCGTGTCCGGACCGCTGAAGCGGTCCTCCGTCACACTATCGCGCGGGAGGAGACGCGCTGGCCGGGGTACTACTACCGGTCCGACTTCCCGAAGCTCGACGACGCGTCGTGGAAGGTCTTCCTCGTCTCCCGATACGACCCCGTTTCACGAACCTGGGCCGTAGCGCGGGAGCCGGTGATCGGCCTCTCGAACTGATGCCAAGACAGGTTCCCCCTCGCGGGTCGAGCGCCGGTCGGAAAAGTGCTCCCGGCGGGATTTGAACCCGCGTTGGAGGGTATCCTCGGCGCCTCGATGAACGCCTCGAAGGCCCTCTATCCTTGACCGGACTAGACTACGGGAGCACGGGGCCCGGTCGCCCCTGTTCGGGACGCCCCTTCCGCGCTAAAAGGAGTTCCGTGCGATGGGCGAGCGGGGGATTTCGCCGGCCTACGGCACGATGCGGCCCGCCGGCGTGCGGTGGGCGAGCGCGGGAAAGTACTCCGTCCGGCGTTCGCCCGTGATCGCGTAGATCGCCTTCTCGGCGATCTTGCAGGCGTTGTCCGCGACCCGCTCGAGGTGCCGCGCGACGAGGATCTCGTGCGCGAGCCGCTCGACCGTGAGCCCGCCGAGTTGGAGGAGGGCGATGAGGCGCTTCTGCACCTCGAGATAGAGCGCGTCGACGTCATCGTCCATGCCGAAGACCTCCTTCGCCTCTGCGGCGTCGTTGGTGAGGAACGCGTGGATCGCCAAGACGACCATCGCGCGGCCGTGCTTGTCCATCTCGCGGAGCAGGTCCTGGTGGGTCGAGTCTCTGGGGGCGGGACCGGTGGAGAGGTTGCGGGCGATGTCGTAGCCGAGCCGGCCGATCCGATCGACGCAGGTGGCGATCTTCAGGGCCGCGCCGAGCGTTCGGAGGTCGGAGCCCTCGGGCTGAATGATCGCGATCAGGTGCATCGTCTCGGTCTCGGTGTCGATGTCGAACTTGTCGAGCATGGAGTCGTGCGAGACGACGGTTGCGGCGAGCGCCGCGTCGTTATCGATGAGAGCGCGGGTGCCGTCCGCGACCATCCGGACGGCGAGCTCGCTCATCTCGGAGACGTGACGCTTGAGCGCCTCGATTTCCAGCCGGTGGTCCTCTCCTGGGGCGCGTGCCGTCATCGCGGGTCCTTCGCTCATGTGAACCTCCCCGTGATAAACTGCTCGGTGAACGCTTGCTGGGGGCGTTCGAGGACGTCGGCCGTAGCACCCACCTCGATGAGCCTTCCGGAAGACAGGACCGCGATCCGGTCGGAGACGCGCGCCGCCTGTCCCACGTTGTGGGTCACGAGGATGAGCACGTAGTTCTGCTTGAGGAACTCCATCGTCGCCTCGACCCGCTGGGTCGCCGCGGGGTCGAGCGCGGAACACGGTTCGTCGAGGAGGATCACCTTTGGCTGGACCGAAAGGGCTCGGGCGATACAGAGGCGCTGCTGCTGGCCGCCCGAAAGAGAGAGCGCCGCCCGGTCGAGGTCGTCCTTGACCTCCTCCCAGAGCCCGGCCTGCTGGAGTCCCTCGGTCACGCGCTTGTCGATCGTGTCCTCATCCTCGTGGATGAGGCGCAGGCCGAACGCCGCGTTCTCGAAGACCGAGGTCGGGAAGACCGTGGGGCGCTGGAAGACCATCCCGATTCGCCGGCGGACCATCACCGGGTTGACCTGGGTGTCGTAGATGTTCTGGCCGAGGTAGAGCACCGATCCTTCCACGGTGAGGCCCGGTGTGAGCTCGGCCATCCGGTTGAGCGTGCGAACGAACGTCGTCTTGCCGCAGCCAGAAGGGCCGATCACCGCCGTCAGACTCGATCGCCCGAAGTCGAGGTTGATGTCGTCGAGGATCGCGCGGGCCCTCGCCTTCACGCTCAGGTGCTGGACCGAGATCACCGGTCCGCCGGCATCGGGAAGTGTTCCGCTCACTGGAAGAGGCCCTCCAGGCGCCGCTGGTAGCGGGCGGAGATGATGCGGACGATAACGTTGAGCCCCACGACGACGATCACCACCAGGAGTGCCGCCTGGAACGCGAGCGCGATCTCGGGGGAGCCGGACGGCTGGCTGAAGTTCTCCCAGATCGTCGCGGTGAGGAACGACACCGGAGAAAATGCCCCGGTCGGGAGGACCTTCGACGCCGTCGTCGTGAGGACGATGGGGGCGGTCTCGCCCACCCCGATCGCCATTGCGAGGAAGACCCCATTGAGGATCTGGGGGAACGCGATCGGGGCCCCGACCCTCACCACGTACTGGTAGGGGCGGGCTCCGGAACCGAGCGCGGCCTCGCGGATGTGGCGGGGGATTGAGGTGAACGCGAGGTCGGCGATGCGGAAGATGTACGGCGTCATGAAGAACGCGAGGGTGAACGCCCCCGCGATGAACGTGAGCCCCCAGCCGAAGCGTACGCAGAACAGGAAGTACCCCATGTAGCCGAGGACGACCGACGGCGTTCCGACCAGCATGTTGGCGCTGGTCCGGACGATGGCGGCGGTGCGGTCGGAGAGGAACTCCGCGGTCGCCACCCCGCCGAACAGGCCGAGGACCACGGCCACCAGGGTGGCCGCGGTCATCATCTCGGCCGTGCTGATGATCGGCACCCCCAGCGCATCAGGAGCGTAGGGGTTGGTGCTCGTCAGGATCGTCCACGTCAGCGTCGGAAGGGCGTTCGACGCGACGTAGTAGACCAGGTCGAGGATCGGGAGGATCGCGACGATGAAGAGCAGCGGCAAAAGGCGGCCGATCCACTTGTCGAACCCGAGTCGCCACCGGGTCCGAGCGGACCGGTCGTAGAGCAGCTCCTCCCCGAGCGTCTCCTTTGCCCCTCCGAGCGCGTTCGCCATGCGATGCTCACAACCCCGCGACTTCGTACGAGACGACCCGGGCGACGAGGCGCCGGCCGATGAGATTCACCGCGAGCGAGATCGCGAGGAGAACGAGCGCCATGTACGACAGCGCGGCGAGCCACGACGAGCTGCCGAACGCCGCATCCAGGTTGAGGAACATCTGCGACGCCATCGTCCCCGTGGCTGAGTAGAAGTTCACGGGGTACGCCGCCATGACGTTGAGCACCATCGCGACCGCTACGGTCTCCCCGAACGCCCGGCCGAAGCCGAGGAAGCCGGCGCTCAAGATCCCTCGGCTACCGTACGGGATCGCGATCCGTCGCGTCGCCTCCCAGCGGGTCGCTCCCATGCCGAGTCCGCTCTCCCAGAGCTCCCGGGGCAGCGATCGCAAGGAGTCCCGGATGAGAAGGGTGGTGATGGGAAGTGCCATCAGGGTGAGGAGGAAGATCGAGATCGGCAGTCCGAGCCCGTCGGAGATAGGGGCGCGACCCCCGAATCCGGGGATGAAGGAGAAGTGGGCGTACACCCAGGGATTGAGGACCTTCCCGAAGTACGGGGCGACCAGGAGGTACCCCCAGATCCCGTAGACAACGCTCGGGATGCCGGCCAAGAGATCGACGAACGGATCGAGGATACGGGTCGCCCATCGCGGGAGATAGACCGTCGAGGCGATCGCGAGACCGAGCCCGATTGCCATCGCGAGGAAAAGTGCCGGTATGGCGGTGACGAACGAGCCGACCACGAAGACCGCGATCCCCCACGCCTTGGGGGGATTCCAGTCGCTCCCCCAGAAGGACGACCCGAGATTCGCGAAGCCCGTCGCGAAGATGAGTACTAGGACGATCAGGAGGAGGATGATGATGGGAACGCTTGCCACGATGAATGGGCCGAGCTGACGGAGCACACCCCCGTACGGGCGGCTCGGGCGCGTCGACGGTGAACTAGGGGCTCGAGCGGAGGAAGAAGGGGAGGGAATGGGTTCCCGGCCCGGAGCTCCCTCCGCGACCGGTGGCGTCGGCACAGGTCATCCGTCGGAACTTGGTCACGTCGTGACGGTCGCCAGCTCCTGCATGTCGTAGCCGATGACTTCCTGGGTCAGCGGTACGAAGTTGACCCCCTGGATCCACGCCGAGGGTGTCGACGGGTTCGAGGGGTTGAAGTTCCCGCTGGAGATCGCCCACTTCTCGAAGGCGACCGTGGCGGCGAGCGCCGCGGACGTCACGACCGAGCCGACCGGGGCCTTCTTGATCAGGGTGTACTCCAGGTTCGCATCGGGGTAGGGAGTGGTGCCCGGCGCCGGGTTGGTTCCGCCGTTGCCCAGGTTCGCGCTGGTGATGACGGTGCCCGGGACTCCGCCGAGGATCATGCTGAGCGCAAGGCCGTAGCTCGCGAAGTTGAGCCGCTGGAGGGCCAGGTTCGCGTCCGACGAGATGTTCGTGGGGCTCGGCAGGACGTAGTTGGCCGCGGCGATGGGGTTGGAGTAGCTGCCGTTCGTCAGCGTGAGGTTGTCGCCGAGGGCGCCGTATTCGAGTCCCTTGGAGGCGGCACTCGCCTCGTAGCTGATCCCGACGTACCCGATGGAGTTCGTCTGGCCCGCAATCGCCGAGATGATCCCGGAGTTTCCGGTTCCCTCAATCACGTTACTACCCGTAAGGCCCGAGAGCCCGCTCGTCGAGACGGGGTAGGGGAACCCCTTCCACGAGAGGTAGCAGAGCGACGTCCATAGGAACGTGTCCCCGCTCGAGTCCGCGCGCTTCGCGAGGTAGATCGTCTGGCTCGAGAGCGCCTTGAGGTCCGACTGGACGGCCGGCGGCTGCGCGGCGAGGATCAGGGGGTTGTCCCACGTCGTGATCACTCCGCCGTAGATCATCGCGAGCACCGTGCCATTGAAGTTGAGGTGGATCCCGTTGAGGGGCGCCGGCAGGTTGTAGTATACGAGCTGCCCCGAGATCGCGACCGGGACGTTGATCAAGTTGGTCGCGCTCGCGTTGAGGAGGTAAGCATCCGAGGCGCCGATGTTCACGAGACCCAATTCGGAGTCACTTTGGCCCGTACCGCTGCCCGTCGACGCCGCACTGAGCACCACGTTCGAGGCCGTGTAGTTCGGGAACCAGTAGTCATTGAAGAGGGGGTAGAGAAGGCTCGATCCCGTCTCCGTGAGGTTGATCGTCGTGGTGGAGGTCTTGGTCGTGGACGTGCCGATGAAGTAGCCTCCCGCGATCCCGACGATAAAGAGGATGACCGCGATGGCGATCGCGATCCCGACTCCCATCGTTCCCGAACGCTTTCGCGCGGGGGTCGACAGCTGCTCCGTGGGCGGGGTTGGCGAAGGGGTTCCGGCCGTGTTCTGCGCACTCATTCCTGTTCACCACATCCGTTCATCAATGACGGCAGAGCGACGCTGGTTGCACCGATTCCGAGAGGGCCGGTTCTCGCGCCGTTGGCCATCGGCGGAAGGACCGGAACTCGTGATATAGAGTAATCGACTGTAGACTACATAGGTGACAATAGGAACCCGTTTGATAGAGGCTAACACGCGTTCCGAACGTACTTCGCCCGGGACCCCCGGGTCGTATAATCCCGAGCGGCGGTTCGCCTGAGCACGACGCGCTGGCTCACTCGATTCGGCTATGATGGGCGGCCGTTCAGCGGGTGGGCCCGCCAACCCGGCCGGTCCACCGTCGAGGGAGAGCTCGACCGCGCGATCGCCCGCCACGGACTCTCCCTCTCCCGGGCCCCCTTCGCGGTGGCCAGTCGAACCGACCGGGGCGTCAGCGCCATCGGTAACGCGATGATCGTCGAGAGCCCTCTAGCAGGCCCGGTCGTCCTGCGCTCCTTGAACGGCCTCTCCCCGGCCGTGTTCTTCACCCACGCCGCACCGGTCGATCGGGGGTTCCGGGTTCGCCAAGCGGATCGCCGTGTGTACCGCTTCCTCGAAACGGATCCTCCGTCCCACCCCGACCGGTGGATGGAGGCGGCGCGGCTCTTCTCAGGCCGGGTCGACGTCCGCTCGTTCGGTCGGGGGATCCCCATCGATCGACCGCAGTGGCGCGACGTGGAGTCCGTCTCCCTCCGGTCCGAGTCGACCGGATCCTGGATCGAGGTCCGTGCCCCGTCGTTCGTGTGGGGGATGGTGCGCAAGATTGTAGGGGCCCTGCGGGAGGTCGACGCGGGACGGCTCGGGCTCGCGGACCTTTCGCAGGCGCTCGCGGGTCGTCGGCGGCTCACCCTTCCCATGGCCGAACCCGAGCCCTTGGTCCTGTGGGAGGTGGGGTACACTCTGGATTGGCCCTACCACTGGGCTGGACCGAACCGGCACCAGGTGCGCTATTGGGAGCAACAGCGTCAGGAGGCCGTCGTACGCGAGCGGGTGATCGGGACCGTCACGTCCGGATTTCCCCGGTAATGGTCCGGCTCAGCCGACCCGCTCCCAGCGCTCGAGCTTCTGGACCGCGCTCAGCGTCGACCCGCGCTGGATCTCCTCTCGGACGCGGTTCTCGTGCTCGAGGACATCGAGCGCCCGGTTCGCGACCTCGGCCGCGCGCTCGCGGGGCACGACGACGACCCCGCTCAGGTCCCCGACGATCCAGTCCCCCGGGCGGACGCGCTGGCCCCCGACGGTGACCTCGACCCCAATCTCCCCGAGACCCTTCGGCTCCCCCGCATCCGAGCTCGTCGAACGGCTGAATGCTGGGAACCCGAGATCGAGGATCGCGTCGACGTCCCGGATCGCGCCGTCGACGACGACGCCGGCGACCTTGCGCAGGTGGGCGCTCCAGCTGGCGAGCTCCCCCCAGATCGCGGTCGGCCCGCCCCCGACGTCCACCACGATCACGTCGCCGGGCCCGGCGTGGTCGATCGCCTCGACCGGCTTCGCCCAGTCCCCGTCCCGCGTGACGACCGTCACCGCCGGGCCCACCATGCGGACCGAGGGGTCCTTCAGGCGGGGGACGATCCCGTGCATCGCGCCCTGCCGCTGCATCGCGTCGGTGACGTTCGGGCTCGACACTTTGAGGAACGCCGCCCGGAGGTCCTCACCGGCGTAGCGTCGGAAGAGTTCGGTCGCGACCTCCTTCTGGGTAGTGATCGCCTCCCGGATCCGGCGCGTCGCTTCCGTGATCTGGGGACTCTTTGTGATCGCCCCCCCAACGATCAGGATCTGGGCTCCCGCCCGGACGGCCCGGGCCACGGTCTCGCTGTTGAGACCCCCCGCGACCGCCACGGGGACGGACGATGCCTTCGCGAGGTCGGCGAGGACGTCAAACGGCGTACGACCCTGCATCTGCATGTCGATCCCGACGTGCCAGCAGACGGCCGACGCGCCGAGCTCGGCGGCCCGTCGGGTGCGCGCGACTGGGTCGGCGACTCCGAGCAGGTCGACCATCACGTCCGCGCCGTACAGCTCGCCGCCCCGCACCGCGTCC
>JASHQX010000014.1 GCA_030038895.1 Thermoplasmata archaeon | reverse complement strand
TGTACGAGCCGCCGGGCAAGGGAACGGTCCGGCTCCGGCGTGAGCGGGGTGGGGTCCTTACGCCGCCGGGGTCTCGATCTGAATCAACCGGCTGGATTCCGGCCTCGACGACCTGCGGGGGGTTCGTTCCATGTAATGGAACGCGGCGTCGAACACCCGGTCCCGAAGGCTGGAGAAGTCCGTCCAGCGGAAAAGGGAAGGTTCGAGATAGCACGCCAGGGCGCACTTGTTGCACGACTCGTACGGCGCCCAGTCGAAGGAGTTCCAGAGCTTGCGGATGTCAACGTCCCAGACGGGAAGCTGACCCTGGTACTCCTGTAGGACGTAGCACGGCAGGACGATCCGCCCGGACGGATCGATGTTGATCGTGAGCCACGGCTTGCATCGCCAGCCTTTCCCCTCGTACCAGGAGTTCAGGATCGCATCGAAGTAGTCGACCGACTCCATCAGCGGTGCGCCGCTCTTCCTGAGGTCTCGGAGGCGTTCGATGGTCGGACGGAGGCGGCCCCGCTGAGGCGACATCGGGTCGGCGGTCTGGTAGTCGTAGGCGATCTGCACCGTCACTCCGATATCGAGCTGCTCGGCAAGTTCGACGATCTTCTCGGCGTGGTCGAGGTTATCCCGGGTCACCGTGTGGCTGATGAACGTCGGAACCTCCGAGCGGGACGAGCGGATCCCCCGGACCGCGCGCTCGTAGGACCGGGGGATCCCGCGGAGGCGGTCGTGGGTCTCGCCGATGCCGTCGAGCGAGACGAAAAGAAGGTCGAGGTGCGGGGCGATCTCGCCGAGCCGATGTTCGAGCAACCAGCCGTTCGTCACCAGGGACGTGTGGAACCGTGCGTGGGCCTCACGAAGGATCTCCCCGACGTCGCGCCGGAGGAGGGGCTCTCCACCCTCGAATCCCAGGAAGGAGACCCCGGCGCGAGCGAGAGACTCCATGATGCGGACCTCGTCCGCGAGCTGGAGCAGCTCCTCGTCCTCCCGCCGCCAGAACGGGCACATCTTGCACTCGAGGTTGCACCGGTAGAGGAGCTTGTGACCCGCGATCACGGGCGACTTCTCGCCCCCCAGGTTGCGAAGGGCCCGATTGACGCTGCGGAGCACGACTGGCTTAATGACCGCCATGGAAGATCTCCCGGTAAGGGGCTGTCCGAAGGGGCGAGACGAACCGCTCTTTCCACGGTCCGCGGTAGAAGAAGGCGCTCGACATCTGTGGATCTCTCCTCACTCGCTGATTCCCCAAGACCAAACCTTCCATAGATTTTACCTTCCCGGGAAGCGCGGGATTAAGAGCTGTCGTGCGCCGACGGCCGTATCCAGAGGAATCGTCTTGGCGGACCGGATTCCGGGCGTTTTCCCGCGATGACGTTCGCGCAATCCTGAAACCGCGTTCGTAAAGCCGTAGTACGGTTAATTACCCGCTCGGCCATCGTCGGTCACTTCGAAATCGTTGGAGGAGCGGCGGACGATGTTCGCGGACACCTCCGGTCACTCGGTGGTCCTGACGTCGGACCGGGGCAGCTTCTCCGATTACTCCCGTTCCAGCGCCCTGGGGTACTTCTGCTGCCTCCCTTCTCGCCTGATCCCTCGATTCATGATGAATCACCTCTTCAGCCCGCCGGTCGAGACTGGGCGGGGGGTGGAAGCGCCGGTCGCACCGTATGCGTTGCGCAAGGTGGAAGCCGCCCTCCTCGCCCGAGGGGTCCGCGATGTGGCCGTGGTTCCGCCCGAGAATCTGCCCCGCGCCGTCGGTCCGAACACCCGTGTCGTGGGAATCACGGCGCACGACCCGTTCGGCTTCAGCCCGGTGAGCACGAAGCTGACCATGCTCTTCGGGGGCGGACCGAGCTGGAACGAGTCGTTCTTTACGGAGTTGGGTCAACAGATCGAGGGCCTCCGGCGCCACCATTCGTTTCGGGTGATCGTCGGTGGACCCGGAGTCTGGCAGCTCAGCTATCGCCGACCCCCCTGGGTCGATACCGTCTTCCAGGGGGAAGCCGAGGTCGACCTCCCGCTTCTCGTGGGCTCGCTGATATCGGGAGCGGACCCGCCGCCGTCAGTCGAAGGCCGGCCTCCCCGGACCGAGGAGATCCCGTCCATCGTCAACCCCGCGCGGATCGGCGAAGTTCAGGTCACCCGGGGGTGCCCTCGCGGATGCGAATTCTGCTCGATCACGCCGGACAAGTACCGATCGTTCTCGTACGACGTGATCGAACGGGAGATCGCCGTCAACCGATCGGGCGGAGAACTGAACGTCGAGATCGTCACGGACGATATCCTGCTCTACGGTGCCCAGCGGCTACGGACGAACCACGAAGCCGTCGTGGAGCTGTTCCACCGGATCCATCGGACCGGGGCGGAGCAGATCGGCTTCGCCCACATCTCGGCGCCCGCGGTGCGGGAGAGCCCCGAGACGGTCCTCGAGATGGGGCGGATCGCCGAGTGGGATCGGAACCGGGGGATGACGCCGGTGGTCGGGCTCGAGACGGGAAGCATCCGGATCTTCCGGAAATACATGCCGGCCAAATCATTCCCTTACAAGCCCGAGGAATGGAAAGATGTGATCCTCGATGCCACGCGGATCCTGAACGAAGCGGGCATCGATCCCTGCTACACGATGACGATCGGATTCCCGGACGAGACGGACTCGGATGTCGATGAATCGATCACCATGGTCCAGTCGCTTGTCGACCAGGGGTTCCGCGCCTTCATCTTTCCCCTCCCCGTGATCCCGATCACGACCAGCCGAATCCGGGGGAACCCCATGCCCCAGCTCGAGACCCTTCCCTCCCGTTATTGGGACCTCCTCGAGGTCTGCTGGCAGCACGATCTGCGCCTCGCGCGCGACCTGCTCCCGAGCCTGGTGGGGCGGATGCGGAGCGCGATGGCTCGCCGGGCCACGACCTACTTCGTCGAGCACCTCGCGCCGCATGTCGAGAAGTTCTTTCGGGAGTTCCGTGAGACCCACGGCCGGGCCGCGTACCGGTACCGGGACGTTCGACTGGACGGTTTCGGAGGCGCGCTGCGCTCGGCCCTTTGGTTGACCCAAGCGGCATGGCCCTCCGCTCAGAGGGAGCCGACGACACTCACTTCTCCGATGAAGGCACCGCGGGCCGAGACCTAGAGGTTCCCTCCGACCCGGACCAGAGTACCCGCCCCCGGCCAATGGTCGTACGGACGCGAGCAAACGCGCCGATGTCTTCGAAGGGATCGCCTTCGAGTATGACGAGATCCGCAGCGACTCCCGGGGTGATCGATCCGGCGTTCGGGACCCGAGAGATTCGCCGCGCGGGCGTGATGGTGAGCATCCGCAGGATCTCTCGCGCATCTAGCCCGGCTTCGTGGAGCGCCTCGAACTCTCCCTCGGTGGAATAGTCGGTCATGTAGCCCACGTCCGTGCCGAACCACAGTTCTCCCCCGAGATCACGAAACCCACGGAGTACATCGTAGATCGGGCCCAGATACGCTGGATTCCGAGTGACGGTCGTCCCGAACATCTTCAGTGTCGGAATCATCGCCATACGCGAGCCAACCAAGCTTTGCAGGAGCGGCCGGTCGACGCCCTCCGTGTCACTCGGGGCGTGGGCCAAGACGTCGACCCCGGCATCGCGGGCGATGATCGTCCCCTCTAGATTGGATGAGTGCGCGAAGACCAGCTGCCCGCGAGCATGCGCCGCTGAGGCCGCAGCCCGCGCGATCGGCGCGGGCATCGGAACCACCTTGCGCCGTTCCACATACGAACCCGTGAACAGCTTGAGGACGTCCGACCCCCGCGCCTGGTTCTGCGCAACATACCGTGTCGCCGCCCCCGGGGTCCTTGGCTGGGGGACTAGCCAGCGCACGTACCAAGGAATCGAGTCCCTGAGGTAGTACGGAATTCCATGGGGTGGGAAAAGACCGGTCCCACCGACATATAGATCCGGACCCAGCAACTCGCCCGTCGCGACTCGACGGCGTAAGGGAAAGACGACCCTAGGATCGGACCCGAGGTCCACTGCCGAGGTGAACCCACGACTCGTCAGCATATCCGCAAGCGAACGTTCGAGTTCTTCGTGCCTCTGGGTCTTCGCGGATCTCCAACGGGGCTCGGTGAAGTGGACGTGCGAATTCCAGAATCCAGCCACCACTACACCGCCACGCGCATCCACCACCGGGACCGTGGAGGGTGCGTCGACATGCCCGCCCACCTCGACGATCTGTCCCTCCTGGACAAGAATCGCCCCGGGATCGATGAGAGGGGTGTCCGGAGACGTGCGGATCTTGGCATGCTCGATCACCAAGGTTCGCGGATGGTCAGACACTAGCCTTCGCCTCCTGTCGGAAGAGCATCCCGATAATCCGCTTGCGATCCGCGACGGGAATCGACTCGGCAAAGCGGCAGGGGTATCGGGCACGGGCCATCGCCTCGATCAGGGAATCTCGCGGAATCAGGGTCGGGTGGGCGATTTCCATCGCCTTGGCGAACGACTTGGGCACCTTCCGGCCAGGCGTGAGAGCGGAGGCCATTCCGGGCGGGTTCTCTTGGATTACGATTCCGCACGCCAAAGGGCGGAGTCCAGTAAGCACCTTCACTCCGTGTCGCCAGTCGATATGCTCCAGGACCAGCGTGGCCAGTATCAGGTCGGACCCGCGCTCGAGCCGAGTTCGTTCGAGGTCATCTTCGATCACTGTCGCCTCTAGATGATGCCGAGAGAGCCTCTTCCGGAGTACCTCTAAGAACGAAAGATTCAGGTCGGTGAACGTGAGCCGAAACGGGCGGAGAAGTCCCGCCTCGAGATAGTCGAGCATCTGGCCAGTCCCCGCGCCCACAACAACTACCCTGGCTCCCTCCGGCAGGGAGGCCGCACGGACGAGCGAACGAGTGAGAAGCGCAGCGGCTTGGGCTTGGCCCACATCCGCCATGTGCCGTTCATAATCCTCTGGGGTCACAATTTCCCTCCAGGCCCGGCGCGATTCAGGGTTCATGGCGCGAAGATCGATCCTCGACCGGAGCGGGATGGTCTCGATTCGTAAGGTTGTCGTGAAATTCTGCTGTATCTCCGACGAGGGTTTTGCTCTTAACCGAGAGATTCGCAGCCCAGTGGTCGGGCCCCGTCTTAGGAGTCGCCTCCGCCGGTTCTGTAACTCTTCGGGCCGCCGCATCGCCGCATGACCCGATTACGTTACAAATCCCAACTCGGCCAACGCTCTTCCCCGGGTAAATGATGGTGCCGACAGGCAAGCGGACGGGAGGCCTCCCTCGATCGGACCGGTTCGTGGCAGGGTTGAGCTGCTAAACACTCATATTCGATTTGTCCCTCGGGTTGGCTGCCGGTGGGATTCTGAGCTTTTTCGGCGTGCTCGTCGCCGGCAGAGGCTGGCACGACAAGAGGATTGTCGTCGGGATAGCCTCCATCGGTGTCGTCGTCCTAGTCGTGACGGGAATTATCCTGCTGGCGCTAAGCAGTATGCCAGCCGGACCAGGTCCCCTAACCGTCTTCTTGTCCATGACACCGGACAACGGCAGCGCCCCCCTGGACACCATTTTCAACATCACGGCGACCGGGGGCGTGCCACCGTACTCGTATTTCATCCAGTTCGGCGACGGGAGCGAGGAGAACAACACTACCGCCTCCGGCTCGCACACCTACGAGTCCGCCGGCGATTACGTGGCTGAGGTCGAAGTCAACGATAGCGACAACAACACCGCCTGGGCGGTGGTCGCCGTCAACGTGCACGGCATAAGTCCCACGAACAATTCCACGTCGCCCATCGCCCTCTATGCGAACGACCCCGGGTCCGAGCGCGTCATGATCAGCGAATCTGGCTACCTGCGTCCCGGCGATTTCTGCTACCTCGCGAGCGGCAACGGGAATAGCGGCGTTGATGTCGGCAAACTCAATACTTGGGCCCGACAGGTCCACGCCGCCGAACCGGAGTGTACGCTCGTGGCGATGACCGCGAAACTACGGAACATCGAGACGATGCTCGGCCTAGACTGTGGGGACTCCTGCGGCGGCCTCTCGTCGCTCTATTCCTGGGTCGCCCTCGAAATCACGCCCTCGTCCTTGAACAGCTCGTCGGAGAACCTCTCCTACTCCGAACTGCAACAGGGCGCCGCCGACATCAGAAGTGTCGGGCTGTTTCCCGCTACCTACGTTACTGGGATGCAGATTTTGTCCGGGTTGCTCAACTACTCCGCGCTGGGTTCTCTTGTGAGTCACGAAACCATCGAGACGCAACGACACTGCGTTCCTAGCGCGGACATCGACTGTCTTGGCCGGATAGCCGGTGAGTTTAACGAAACGGGGCAGCCCCTTTCCAAGCTGTCTTTCCAAGCCACAATCGGGGTGGATAACGAATCGAGCATCCTGACCACGTACCACGAGTCCGTATTCCTCAGATGCGGGTATTACCTCTTCGAGTTCAACGGGGGCGATTCGGAAACTCTCGCCGCACTGCTGCAGTTGATGGGGCGTTGACCTGCCGTGCCCCTCCTTCAGGCGGACCGTGCGGGCGACCGGGCGGGTTCTGTAACTCTTCGGGCCGCCGCATCGCCGCATGGCCCGATTACGTTACAGTTCCGTCTCCGCCTATTCCATAAATAGGGGCACTCGGGTTCCGCGCACAGACTCCGCTCTCGAGGTCACAAGTGTCACCGGACATCAACCGTCGCTGGATCCTCGCGAAGCATATTGGAGGACGAATTGAGACCTCTGATTTTAGGTGGGTCGAGTCGCCGGTGCCCAACCTTGAGAACGGCCAAATGCTCGTCCGCAACCTTTGGCTCTCCATGGATCCAACCCAGGTGCTGTTCGCGAACGGAGACGGGGGAGAACTCTCCATACCCCTAGGGGCGGCGATGCAGTGTACCGCCGCGGGGCGAGTCGTCGAGTCCCGACTTCCCGGGTTCCAGACGGGAGACCTCGTTCAAGGCTGGTCGGGGTGGGAGGACTTCACCGTCTCGAACGGACGTCGCGGCCGTGCCGAGGACCCCGCCGTACAGAAGGTCCCGGGGGATACCTCGCTGAATCTGGCGTTGGGTACCTACGGCGCGACAGGAATGGCCGCGTATTTCGGCGTAGTCGACGTCGGGCGCCCGAAGGAAGGAGAGGTGTTCGTCGTCGACAGTGCGGCGGGCGGCGTTGGATCCGTCGCCGGTCAGATTGCCCGGATCTTGGGTTGCCGTGTCATTGGAATAACGAGCGGGCAGGAGCGGCGCGACTGGCTCCTGCATGAGCTGCGCTTCGATGGCGCGATCGACCGGGGGACCGAGAATGTGGAGGAGCGTCTGGATGCACTGTGCCCTGACGGCATCGACATATTCTTCTTCAATTCGGGAGTCGGCCCAGTGCTTGATGCGGCATTGGCTAGGATCCGTCGATTTGGTCGCGTCGTTCTCTGCGGGGTGACGTCGTTCTACCTAGCGAAGGAGTCTCCCCCTGGACCGAAGAACCTGGTCCCATTGATTATGAAACGGGCTCGGATGGAAGGCGTGCTTCACTGGGAGTACGCCGACCGCTTCGGGGAGGCCCGCGAAAGAATTGGCAGTTGGATTCGGTCTGACCAGCTCAAATCTCCGGAGGATGTTATAGTCGGCCTCGAGCGTGCCCCCGAGGCCCTGGCTCGCGTCTTCGCCGGCGCCAATCGCGGAAAGCAGCTGGTCAAGATTGCCGACAGCTGAGCTCTCCCGCCGACGCGCTTCGAAGGTCTGAGACACTCGGATGGGTGAAATACCCATAGCCCCTGGGCTCGTCAACGATCGCGACCAGCGCTCGATCCCGCCTAGTTGTCAGGAACGTGGGCTGCGCGCCTTACGCCCCAACAGCTTGACCGACTCAAGGCGGCGGCACTCGTTTCACTTTCCACCCGATAGACGAAGCCCCCCGAAACCGTCTAAGTCCGTCGAGGGGTGAGTCTACCGCTTTTCCGAAGCCCGGAGGTTTTCGTGCCGAAGCAAGTCGCCGCCTACGGCACCCGTGCGCCGAACGCCCCGCTCGAGTCGATGACGATTGAGCGACGCGACCCTACTCCGCACGATGTCGGGATCGATATCCTCTATTGTGGAATTTGCCACAGCGACCTGCACAAGGTGCGCAACGACTGGGGCTCGACACATTACCCCATCGTCCCAGGCCACGAGATCGTCGGTAGGGTCGCCGCACTCGGTTCAGAGGCCTCACGGTACCAAAAGGGCGACCTTGTCGGGGTAGGCTGCCTGGTGGACTCCTGCCGGGTCTGCCCAGCGTGCAAGGCCGGTCGCGAGATGTTCTGCGAGCAGGGCGCTACGATCTCGTTCGACAGCCTCGAGAAGGGTCGAGACAGCTGGACGTACGGCGGCTACTCCACGAGCATGGTCGTGGACGAGCGCTACGTACTTCGAATGCCGAAGGGTCTCGACCCGGCCAAGGCGGCGCCTCTCCTCTGCGGCGGCATCACCACGTACTCGCCGTTGCGCCAGTTCGGCTGCGGGCCTGGGGTATCCGTCGCGGTCGTAGGACTCGGCGGTCTCGGTCACCTCGCGGTCAAGCTCGCGGCCTCCATGGGCGCGGAGGTGACGGTGATCAGTACGTCGCGAGCAAAGGAGCGCGACGCGGCCCGAATGGGGGCCCGCCACTTCATCGCCACGGGCGAACACGGAGCGCTTACCACGGACGGCGCCCGGTTCGACCTAATCCTCGATACCGTCAGCGGGCCGCACGACGTCGACGCGCTGGTCGGGGCGCTCCGGAACTTCGGCACTCTAGCCCTCGTTGGCCTACCGGGCCAAGGGGCGCCCGTCGACGCGACCGAGCTCGTTCACGGTAACAAGCGTGTGGCCGGCTCGAACATCGGAGGGATCCCTGAGACCCAGGAGATGCTCGATTATTGCGGAGAGCGCAGGGTCGTTGCGGACATCGAGACAATCCCGGCGAGCCAGATTAACGAGGCCTACAAACGCATGGACCGCGGGGACGTTCGGTATCGGTTCGTCATCGACTTGGCAAGTATACGCGACGACGGAACGTAGGATAGTTCTGCGGCCCCCTTGGGCTGCGGTCAGCGAAAGAAGGGCAGCCAGTTCTCCTCTGGTCCGAGATAAGGCTCGGGTGGTGGCGGCTTGGATTGCCGACTTCTAACCCGGACCGGGGCACCTTGGAGCCGCACAACTCCCATTAT
>JASHQX010000144.1 GCA_030038895.1 Thermoplasmata archaeon | reverse complement strand
TTCGTCAATCGCCGAATTGCGGCGGTTTCGGCGCCCGTAGAAGGATATTTTGAGGGGAACCCGATGAAGGCGGGGGGAGAGCAACGGACGAGGTCGACCTCAAGATCTATCGGGCGTTGTTTCCCCATCGGGAAGCGAGATTCTGGGGTTCTCGCTCGGTGATCGACCCGCGAATCTCCGCAACCGAAGTCGCGCGACGGGTCCAGCTCAGCCGAACCGCAATCCAATCTCGCTTGCGCACCTGGAGGCGCATCGGGTTCCACCTGGGGTACGAGGTCTGGCCCAATCCCCGGCTCTTCGGCGCGAGGATTTGCACGATCGATATCCCTGTCGACAGTCCCGCGCAGGTCGACCGGATGTTCGACGACCTGGGCCTCATCGAGGGAGTGATTTCGGCTCGCGATCTCCTCGACGAGGACGGACGGACGGTCCGCGCCTACGTGATCGATGACGGAGAAGTGGGACTGAGTCGTCGGCTACGCCTTCTCCGACGGGTCGCGGGTCTCAAGGAGGTCCCGGAAATTCAGCCCTACTGGATTCCCACGCCGTCGGACGCGCTCTCCGCAATGGACTGGAGGATCCTTTCCCTCTATCGGGGGTACCCTGAGGCGAGTCTGTCCGAAGCAGCTACGACTCTCGGTATCAGCACGAAGACTCTGTCGGCCCGACGAGATCGGTTGCTCGACGATCGGGCGATGTGGTGGCTGATGAACACGCAGAGCTCCCGTTTCCCCGTCGCCTCCTTCTTCATCTCCGTGTCGGACCCCTCGCTCGTTCCCTTGGTCAAGCACTCGCTCGAGACACTTCCTTTGGGTTGGATCCCCTGCGCCGACGACGGATTCGGGCTGTCCCCCGATCCTCCGATTCGGGTCGTTTCGGGTCTCTCGTTCGTGGATTCGCCGGCTTCAATTGACGACGTCGTCCGTGACATCTCGCGATGCGAAGGGGTCGAGTCGGTCCGCTGGCGGATCCCTCGAGGCTTCCGGTCTTACCGGGAGTGGTACGACCGTCAAATCCTTGCGCGCCTCGCGTCGAGCTCGCGTGGAAGGTGGGAGATGTCCACCCCCGCGGAGGATACCTTGGCTGCATCGGTCCCCTCTCCGCCGAAACTTCTCGAGTCAGGTATCACCGTAGAAGGGATCTCGGAAATCGACCGAGCGACGGACGACATACCCTCCGTACCCGTCGTCCGGTCCGTCGAGCAGCCCCGACCCGGTTTCGGTGGACATCGTGGTCGGCGATTCGCCGCTCCGGGCCCAGCCGTCTGATCCGACCCGAAGTGTCCGGAGCACTCGGGGATGATCCTCCTGCCGAGAGCGCCACTGGCAAGACACAGGTCACTCGGTGGGTCAGATCACCGAGAGAATCCGGTCGCCCGTTCGCACCGGGCCCTCTCGGATGACCCTAGCATACCAACCCCGCCGGTTCAGCATCGTCCGGATGAACTCCGGGCCGCGGTCCTTTCCGACGTAGGGCAGTAGTTCGAGGAAGTGGCACGGGTCGCAGGGCTTCGTGATTTCGACCTCGGCTTCGCCAATCTGGAAGTGGGAACCGATCCGGAATCCATCGTACGCAATCCCCTCCGAGGTGATGTTCTCTCCGAGGTCCCCCGGCCGGACCGGCCACCCCTCGCGGCCGAGCTGCTCGAGGGTCTCGCGGGGCACGATGAGTACGGCCATGATTGGATCGTCGTGTTTCTCTTCGTGCCGGTACCGGTTGAAATCTCCCTCTAGTCCGGAGTGGAGGAGCCGGACCTCCGGCACGGTCGCTTTGGGCAATCCCCGCTCCCCCGGCGTCTGTGGCTTGATGTGGAGCTGGTATACCCGGCCTTCCAGCCTCCGGGGAGATGGCGCGGGCGATGGTTGTAGCGAGTTTGAGGGGGGACCGGCTAGCATGGGGGCTTTTCCCGACCTACCCGGGGCCCTCTTTAGCATTTAGCGCCCGTCGGATCACGAGGAGCTCGGACGGGCCTCCTCGAGTAGCAGGCGCAAGAGTGGTTACACCCACGGTTGCCGTCCGACGAGAACGCAGCCACGGCGGGACTTAGGTGCTAAAGTAGCAGAACGCCTTTCCCTCTCCATCCAAGCGAGGGGGCTGCGCGCAATGAGGCGATCGGTGGTACTAGCGACCGTGATTTCGTTGGTAATGATTCTCTCGGCGATGGGGCTCGCATCGGGTCGATCGATTCCGGCGTCTCCTTCGAACACCCTGGGCCCCGCTGCCGCGGCCGAATTTCAACGCGACACCCAGGGTCCTCACTCGACGCCGGTCCTCGTCCGAGGGACACCCCCACCGACGGTGATCTCCCACTGGTACGCCGGGAGTGCGCTCTCGGTCTCTGCGGGAACTACGAGCGCCCGAGAAGTTTCGGTTCAGCTCACCGTTCCATCGGCCAACATTAGCTCGGAGACGAACCAGTTCTACTACGTTCTCCTCTCGGTCTGGGACAACATCGGTTCCTACGATCAGATTGGCATCGCCAACGCGTTCGGCGTGTGGGGGTTCACCTACTCGTTCACGAGCTTTTGCGCCCAGAACTACTACTTCAACCCCGATTACTTCAATCTCGTACCCGGCACGACGTACACGTTCTCGATGCTGATCTCCGACGGCTATGTCTACTGGAACGTGTACCAGGGTGCGACCTACATCGGCGGCCTCTCCGTCATCACGGGTGCGACCGCCTTCAACGTTTCGACCTACTACACTTGCGATGATTCAACGTACTACGACTTCACCAATTACGAAGAGGTCTACTACACCCAGCAGACCACACCGGACTTCTCCTTCCGGTTCGCCGCGACTCAGGTCGACGGGCTGAACGCACCGATGAAGGCGTTCACGACTTCCGGAACTCCGTCCCGCGTTCACGTGAAGGTGACGCAGTCTTCCGCATCGACCACCCTCGAGAACGAGCAGTTCGACTTACTCTACACGGGCACATCGGTGGATCTCGTTTACCTGCCGGTCGGAACGTCCACGTACTTCTTCACCGTTCAGACCGAGAGGTTGACCGTGAGGTCACATCTGACGAGCTGTCAGCTCGTGAGCGAGGGTTGGAGCTTCAGCGGGTGGGTGGGCAACCCCTCGCCGCCGTTCACCAGTGTGCAAACACTGTACGTTAACACCTCCGCGCCGGCCGGAACCTATCTAGAGTATCTCTTTGCGTACAACTCTGGAGCGGGGCATGTTGGATGCTCGGGCGACTACACCTTTGTCACGCTCGAGGTAATCCTCTTCTGAGATCGAGCGATAGTTCCGGAAGAGGTACGATTGAGTCCCTACCAGCATGCAGGCCCATTGGTGTGTCCATTGTCACATCTAAGGTATCCGACGGGCTTCGAAATCAATTCACAACCCCGGTGAGTAGCGTCAGGTTTCCCCGGCACGAGCATGAGCAGGGTCGCGAAGCGCGATGCCTACCCGACTCTCACCAGAAGCTGAATGCTCGACCCCCCATCCCAGACGGCGCCGACGAAGTGATCCGGCGACAGGACCAGCGGATGCTCGAACTCGCAATTCATGGGAGTGGGGGCGATGAGGAAGTGGAAGCTGGCTCCTGACGGCTCGACGCCGGTGACATTTACGACGGGGCATTCCATCGTATCATAGCCATAGACCGTAAACTGAGCCCCGTCAAGGGTCGCGCTGACGAGGCGAGTTTGGTTGAACCCCACCTGACTCCAAGAAAGAGTAGCATTACATGCCGAGTATTCGGTTTCATTGTAACTGACCAATCCTGACGATGGGCACCCAGGCGCGGCCTGGAATGAAAAGGATGGAGTGCCGCTGGAGGGAGTCGATCCGGCAAAGATGACGGCGAACACTACCAGCGCCAGTATCGCGGCCGCGATTGCCATCCCAGCGTAAGTTGCGGCAACCTTCATGCGTTGCATAGCGGAACTCTGACTTCCCGTCCCCTACTGAGATTCATCCTTCGTTCTGTACTTGAAGTCGTGTCTCGCGGACCCTCCGCGCGGCGGGATCGGCTTAGAGGTGCGACAATTGCGCTCAGCTCGGAGGTCCGCTCGCAACCATCGACAGGTGCGCGAAATCCGGTACAGATGGGTGGGTCGATTTGGGGTCGCCAGATCAGGTGTCCGGAGGTTTCGCACGCTCGAGCGGATTTGTTATCGGGCGGGGAGATCGTAACGGCCTTCCGCACTCTTTTGTCAACTAACACAGCGGCGTTCATCGCCATCACTGACAGGAGAAACGTAAACGCTGCGGGTCAAGGAAATGCGCTTCACCAACTCCTCTGGCGCGTCTCCGAAAGGTACATCGGAGCAGCCGACTTTGTGGAGATAGGGAACCTTGTCCGGCGTCGGTAGCGGAGGCGGAAGGACACCCCTGGGTATCACCGAAATGCAGCCGGATGAAGTCGTCGAGATGAACCGGGACCGCCTTAGCGCGTGGATCCTCATTGGCGGTGCGATACTCGCACTCCTCGCGGTTTTGTCTCTAGGAACCGTTCTGACAGCTGTGATAATAGTCACTCCTGCCGCCGGGATGCTGGCCGCGGGCGTCTGGATCCGGTTCAAGCTGCGAACCCCTAGGCTCCACCGTTAGCTCGTCTCTTCCGTCCCCGTGGTGACTGTAATACCTCTTGCATCCACGTCGCAGGTAAGCCGGTAAACGCCACACGATTTTTCTGCGTCCACGCCGGCACAAAGGACACAACTGTAAAGACCCGGTTTTCTTCCCATAAGTAATGGACGTACCGCCTCGAATCCGGCGATGGCTGACCGGCCCACGGTCAGATCCCTCTGTTCGGCTGCGTTACTGGACTGAAGTAGAGGGTCATCCCCCGGAGGATCCCCGGGTTCGTCTTGCCCGCCGGTCCATCGGTAGGACCGGATGGGCCGCGAGCTTGCTCTCGTATCAATTCCCGGACGGTCACTGGGTGACCCGGGGATCCTCCGCCTGGGAGCTCTATCGACCAAAATACATCGTCACGAACTGGATCGCGATCGTGCTCTCCGAACTCGGCATGGACGGGCGTGACCCCCGCATTCGGCGAACCGCCGAGCTAATCCTTCGTCGATGGAGCGCGAAGGGAGGAGATCTGGACGGCAAGAGCGGCGAGATATGTGTGACCGGCAACGCCGTCCGAACACTGACACGGTTCGGCTACCTCGACCATCCAGCTGTCCGGCGTTCAATCGACTGGATCGTCCAAACACAGAAGCCCGATGGCGGGTGGCATTGCTTCCCTTCAAGGACCGGCACACTCGATGGCTGGGAGGGGCTGGCCGCGTTAGCAGAAATCCCGGAGCAATCTCGGGGAGCAGCCGTTCGGCGAGCCATCGAACGAGGCGCGGAATTCTATCTCGACCGCCACTTGATGGATGAGGGCCGAGTTCGATATCCGCCTTGGTTCCGGATCCACTACCCGAATCATTACTACTACGACCTGCTCGTGGGCCTTCGAATCTTGTCCCGACTCGGGTATGGGAAAGATCCTCGTCTACGACCGGCTTTGAGATGGCTCGCCGGAAAGCGCCGGCGCGATGGCTCCTGGGCGCTGGATGCGGATCA
>JASHQX010000143.1 GCA_030038895.1 Thermoplasmata archaeon | reverse complement strand
GGGCGTGTCAAGGTCACGAAGCGCGCGGGGACGTCGAAGGCCCGCTTCCTCCACCTCGTGAGCGCCGAGCTCCGCGTCCGGCGACCGGCCGGAGGAACCCGGTAGATGGAGGAGCCGGGCACTGTCTACTTCACGGGAACCGCCGGCGCAGGTAAGACGAGCCTGTGCCGTGCGTTCGCCGAATGGATGCGCACTTCCGGCTACGACGTGACGGTCGTCAATCTTGATCCCGGCAGCGAGTCGGAAACCGAAGGGATCGACGTCGACATCCGGGAATGGGTCCGCCTCACCGATATCGAAGAGGAGTACGGACTCGGTCCCAACGGAGCCCAGGTTGCCGCCGCCGACATGATCGCGCTCAAGGTCTTCGAGGTCAAGCAGGCGATCCAGGAGCTGAAGGCGGACTACGTGCTCATCGATACGCCCGGCCAGATTGAGCTGTTCGCGTTCCGCGAGGCGTCGAAGGCGATCGTCGACGCGCTGAGCGGGGACCGGTCGGTCCTGGCGTTCCTGTTCGATCCCTCCCTCGCACGTACTCCCGGCGGGTTCATCTCCCTCGTGATGCTGAGCGCGACGCTCGAGTTCCGCTTCCGCCTCCCGCTCGTCAACCTCCTCGCGAAATCGGATGCCCTCACCCCGGAGCAACTCGCCGAGATCATCGCGTGGTCGGACGAACCCGGCAAGCTCTACGAGGCCGTCACGAGCGACGCCCCGACGCCCGACGTGCAGTTGTCGACCGAACTCTTTCGAGCGATCGAAACGATGGGGCCGCTGCTCGGCCTGATGCCGACCTCGGCGAAGGAGGGGACCGGGCTCGAGCCGCTCTACCAGTCGTGCCAGCGCGTCTTCGGCGGCGCGGAGGACCTCGAGCCGTCCCACGCCCCCACGAGCGACTGATCCTCAGCCCTCGGTGAAGAACAGGCCCATCCCTGCCGAAGCCGCCTCGTCCTCGTCCTTGAAGCGTCGATAGAGCGCCTCTCCCTCCGCCCCTGGTAGGCGCGTCCCGACCGCGGAGAGCAGCTCCTCGGACCGGTGCACCGCTCCCTCGGCCCCCTCGATCAGGACGTAGACAGCGTCCGCGGGGCCACCCATCGCGCTCGCAACGCGGACCTTCTGGCTCTGGCGGGAGACAAGGTCGTCCTTCAGGACCGTGTCGAGCTCCGCGCGTTTCGTCGTCAGGACCGAGAAGATCGTGTAGCTCATGCGGCCGAGCGACCCCGCTCGCCTATATGGTGTTGCTCGGGGTATCCTCCGGTGGGCCGCTCGGCCTGAGGCACCATGTACGCTCGAACGACGGAGTCCCCCATCCTGCTCGTGGGGGTCGCCCACGTGGTCGACCTGACCGGACCCCTCACGCAGGTGCTCGGGGATCGGCCCCTCGATGGGGTCGCGGTCGAGCTGGATGCGGAGCGCGCGGACGCCCTCCTCCGCTCCCCAGGTAGGCCGGCGCGGCGGGGGTCAGGGCCCCTCTTCGTCCGGTTCTGGGGCCTGATCCAGCGCCGCCTTGGCTCGGAGATCGGAGGCGGGACCCCCGGAGCGGAGATGCAGGCTGCCGCACGGGTCGCCCGGGACCGTCAACTCCCCCTCTTCCTGATCGATGACCCCCTGCGGATGACCATCGTGAACCTGGTCCGGTCCATGCCGTTCAAGGAACGGGTGCAGCTCCTGGTCGGCGCGCTCGTCGGACTCTTCATCCCGGCTCGGGTCGTCGAGCGGGAGATGGACCGGTACGTCGAGGCGCCCCAGAACTACACCGAAGAGCTTCGCCGGGCGAGCCCGACCCTGGCCCGCGTTCTCATCGACGACCGGAATGAGCACATGGCCGAGCGGCTCGTTCAGCTGAGGGGACGCGGGTACGGCCGGATGGCCGCGGTGGTCGGGGACGCCCACGTCGCCGGCCTCCGAGCCGCGCTCGGACGGCGGGGCGTCCCCACGGAAACGATCACCTTCGGCGAGCTCCGCGGGCTTACAGGACCGAGACCGAACCCTTCGTAGCCTCGTCCACCGCGTGGGCGAACGCCTCGGCGAGGCGCGTGATCTCCGGGCCCCGCTGGTCCTCGAGCTTCCCCGCGTCGGACGCGGCCGAGATCGACGGCTCGACGGGGAGGTGGCCGAGGACGGGGATACCGTACTCCTCGGCCACGCGTTCGACCTGGCTCGGGCCGAACAGCTCGATCCGGGTCGCGCAGTGAGGACACGTGATCCACGCCATGTTATCGATGACCCCGAGCAGCGGGACGTGGAGGTCACGGGCCATGTTCATCGCCTTCTTCACGATCAGCGCGGCGAGGTCCTGGGGCGTCAGGACAAACAGCATCCCGTCGATCGGGATCGTCTGGAAGACCGTGAGCGGCACGTCACTAGTCCCGGGGGGCATGTCGATCAGAAGGTAGTCGAGCGAACCCCAGTTGACGCCGCCGAAGAACTGCGTGATGAGCCGCGTCACCAGCGGGCCGCGCCAGATGACCGGGGTCTCCTCGTCCTCGATCATGAACTGCGAGGAGACGACGGGGATCCCGGTGCGCGAAACCACCGGTTCGATCCCTTCGCCGCGGTCTTGGAGGGGACCGGTGAGACCGAGGAGCTTCGGGATCGATGGGCCGGTGACGTCCGCGTCGAGGATCCCGACCGAGAAGCCCCCGCGTCGAAGCTCCACCGCGAGGAGGGCAGTGACGGACGACTTTCCGACCCCTCCCTTACCGCTCCCG
>JASHQX010000142.1 GCA_030038895.1 Thermoplasmata archaeon | reverse complement strand
TTCGCGAGATATCCAATCACGTGCGCCGGTTCGCGCCGCAACACCCCGCAGATTTCCTGGAAGTTCCGGATCACCGTGTTCTTCCCGTCGGTCATCACGTCCGGCTCGGGGAGCTGGAACCGCTCGCCGCCGGTCTGGACGGGTGGGAGCTTCGCTCGCGCGCGCTCGAGGAGCGCCTGGTACGATTCCATGGGACGCTCTCTTAACCGGCGGGCGGGGTAAAAGGGTTCCCGGGGCGGTCTATCCCGCCGGGAACTCCGCGAGGACGTCCAGGACTCGGGCGAGGTCCCGCTCGGTCACGACCGCGGTCGCCGCGCGCCGGACCGCCTCATCCTCGGGAAGGAACGCCACGCCGACCCGGCTGCGGCGAAAGAGGCCAACATCAATCTCGGAGTTCCCGACGGACGCGGTCTCCTCTGGGCGGATACCGAGGCGCGCCTGGAGGTCGGCGAGTACGCCCTCCTTTCCGTGAATGGGCACGCGCACGATCCCGTCCCCGGTGAGCCGACCGGCGCTCGTCGTGCGGACCCCGTTCGCGAGCGCGACGTCGATGTTGAGCTCCCCCGCGATCCGAGTGGCGAGCAGATCGAGCCCGCCGCTCACGATCGCCGTCCGGGCGCCCCGCTCGCGGATTCCTCGGATCAGTTCGTGCGCGCCCGGCATCAGCGGGACCTCCGCAAGAATCCGCTTCAGATCGGCGACGGTCAGCCCCGGGACGTGTCGCTGCCAGATCCGGACGTCCGAGCGGATGAACTCCACATCGTCGATCTCGTTCGCGAGGAAGCGGCGGAGCCCCTCGTCGTTGTGATCACCGAAGTGGTCGTGCACGACCCGCCAAGAGCTCGCGACGTCGACGAGCGTCCCGTCCATGTCGAACGCAACGAGTCTAAGCATCGGCGCCCCGCGCGATCGCGTCCGCCCGGGCGAGAACCGTTTCGGAGGGTCGTGCGGCCCAGGCGGCGAGGTTCGAGTCGACCTGTTCCGGCCGGCTCATCCCGATCACCGGGAGGGCTCCTTGCCGTTCGAGCCAGTGGAGCGCAATCGAGGCGAGCGGAACCCCCGCGTCGGTCGCGAGGTCGTTGAGCTGACGAACGCGAGAACGGATCTCGGGCAGTCGGTCCTCCTCGAACAGGCGGTGGGCGAACCGCCGAACTTCGGGTGGAACCTTCCTCCCTTCGACGTACCGGCCATGGAGGAGCCCCCGGGCGAGGGGAGTGTACGCCTCGACGAGGATTCCGTTCCGCGCGCAGTACTCCCGGACCGCATCCCCCTCCTCCCGGTAGAACAGGTTGTACTCGACCTGGTCGACCGCAATCCGAGCCTCGCCGAGGTGACGCGAGGCCTCTTCGAGATCCTCGACCGAGAAGTTCGACACCCCGATTGCACCGACCTTCTTCTGGCGCCAGAGGTCCTCGAGCGCGCCCATCGTGTCCGCGAGCGGAACGTGGGGGTCGGGCGCGTGGACGAGGTAGAGGTCGACCGAGGTGCGCGCGAGCCGCTCGAGACTTCCGATCAGCGCCGCGCGAACCTGGGAAGGGCGCAGGTGCTCCCACGAGACCTTCGTCACGAGAAAGGCATCGGCCCCGCCGCCGGCCGAACGGGCGAGGACCTCCCCAAGGAGCCGTTCGGACCTGCCGTTGCCGTAGACCTCGGCCGTGTCGAACCAGCGAATCCCCCGTTCCCAAGCGCGGGCGATCGTCGCCTTCGTCCGGGCTTCATCCTCCGGACCCCACCTTCCGAGGCCCCAGAGCCCGAGACCGAGGACCGGATGCCGGCGGGCGGAACCGACCATCGGGACCGATGCAATCGTCTCCGGCAGGGCCGCGGCCGAGCGAGGACGCCGGGGAGCACGGCTTCGCGCGGGGACTCGGCGGGACGAGGAGGTCATGGACCGGCCGAGGAGGATGCGTCGGCCTTCAAGTGCTCGTCGATGCGTCGGATCCGTTCGGTCAGTTCCTCGGCCTTGGTCTCCGCCTCGCGGACCACTTCGGGGGGTGCGCGGCGGACGAACCCCTCGTCCGAGAGCCGCGCCCGCGCCTTCTCCAAGAGCTGGGCGAGCTTCTCGCGCTCCCGGGCGAGGGATTCCGTTTCCGAGGGCACGGCAGTCGGCCGGGCGACGTAGCACTCGCCGAGGGGGGCGACGCGACTCCCGACCCCCGGCGGCTGGGGCTTTCCTTCCTCGAGGAGGTCGAGGGGATGGACGCGCGCCATCCGCTCGATCATCCCCTGCTCGGCCCGGAGAACACGCGCGACCTCGGGACCGCTGGGTCGGATCCAGGCCGGTGGGATCGATTCGGCGGGGACCCCTTCCTCCGCCCGCAGGTTGCGCAACCACCGGATCGCCTCGAGGATCGTCTCCATCTCGACTTCGACCTCGGGGTCCGCGGGAGCCTCGTCGGTCGCCGGCCACGGGGCGAGGGCGAGCAAATCCCCGTCGTGCGGGAGGGCGTGCCAGAGCTCCTCGGTCAGGTGAGGGACGAACGGATGGAGGAGCTTAAGCGTCCGCTCGAACACGAAGAGAAGGGTCGTGCGTGCGTCGCGCTGGGCCGGCTCCCCCCGACGGCCGAGGAGCGCGTCCTTCGCGATTTCGACGTACCGGTCCGCGAGGTCGTGCCGGACGAACGCGTGGAGGGCGGTCGCGGCCCGCGTCGGCGCAAACGACCGAATCGCCTCCGTCACCTCCTCGGCCGTCCGCCGGTACCGGGAGAGGATCCAGCGGTTCTCGCGCGCGCTGGTCGCGTCAAGGACGGGCGCAACGCTGGGCGGGGGGGTGCCGGGAGCGACGTACGGCAGGGTGAACCGGGCGAGGTTCCAGACCTTGGTGAGGAAGTTCCGGGCGTTCTCGAGCGGCCCGGGGCCAAACGGGCCATCCTCGTCCGTCGGGTTCGGGAAGACGAGGCTGAAACGGACGGTGTCGGCCCCATGCGCGCGGATGACGTCGAGCGGGTCGGGCGAGTTCCCGAGGTGCTTTGACATCCGTCGGCCGCTCTCGTCGCGGAGCATCCCGGTGAAATAGACGTCGGCGAACGGGGGCTGACCGGTGAAGTGGTAGCCGCTCATCATCATCCGCGCGACCCAGAAGAACATGATGTCGCGGCCGGTAACGAGGACGTTCGTCGGGTAGTACCTCGAAAAGTCCTCGGTGGGTTCCGGCCATCCCAGCGCGGCGAACGGCCAGAGCCACGAGGTGAACCAGGTGTCCAGGACGTCGGGGTCGGCGTCCAGCTCGGTCGAGCCGCACGACGGACAGCGAGTCGGGGGCTCGAGTGCGACGACGTCCTGCCCGCACCGGCGGCACCGATCGACCGGGATCGGATGGCCCCAAACGATCTGACGGGAGATGCACCAGTCCTGGATCTCCTCGAGCCACCGGAAGAACGTGGCGTCCCAGCGTTCGGGATGGATCCGGATCTCGCCCGCGCGTACCCCGGCGGCGACCCGGTCGGCGAGTCCGCGCATGCGAACGAACCACTGCTTGGAGATCCGAGGTTCGACCGCCGCGTCGGACCGCTCCGAGCGGGCGACGGTATGCCGGTACGGCTCGCGCCGGAGGAGGAGTCCCGACCGTTCGAGTTCTTCGGTCGCCCGCTCCCGTGCCGCTTCGACGTCGAGCCCCTGGAACGGCGCGGGCACCCAGGGACCCGTGAGGCACGCGCCGTCGTCGAAGATGTCCGGAGGCATCGACAGTTCGGGATGACGCTGGAAGATCTCGTAGTCGACGAGATCGTGCCGGGGAGTGATCTTGAGCGCGCCCGCGCCGAACGCGGGATCGATCCCCGCGTCGGCGATCACGGGAACCGAGCGCTCGGTCATCGGGACGCGCACGGTACGGCCGACCGCCGAGTGGTGGCGGGTATCGTCGGGGTGGACGGCGACCGCGACGTCCCCGAAGATCGTCTCCGGCCGGACGGTTGCTACCTCGAGGCCCCCGGGCGTCCCGTCGGCCCACGGGTACCGGACGTACAGGAGCTCGGTCGTCTCCTCGAAGTGCTTGACCTCGAGGTCCGAGATCGCGGTGCGCAGGCGGGGGTCCCAGTTGACCATCCGTTCCCCACGGTAGATCAGCCCCTCGCCGTACATCCGGACAAAGACCTCGCGGGTCGCGCGCGCGCTTCGCTCGTCTTTGGTGTAGCGGAAGCGGCTCCAGTCGACCGAGAACCCGCCGGCCCGCGTCTGTTCCTCGATCCGCGTCGCGTGCTCGGCCCGCCAGGCCTCGATTTCCTGGACCGCTCGCTCCCTCGGAAGTTCCTCGAACCGGATCCCCTGTTTCGCGAGCCGTCGGCGCACCTCGACCTGAGTGGCGAGCCCGGCGTGGTCGAGCCCAGGAACCCAGAGGGTCGAGCGCCCGACCATCCGGTAGTGCCGCACGAGCACGTCCATGACGGTGTCGCCGAGCATGTGGCCCATCGTGAGGACTCCGGTGACGTTCGGCGGAGGGAGTACGAGCGAGTACGTCCGGCCCTCGGGCCGGGCGGGTGCGCGGAACGCCGCGCCACGGTCCCACTCCGCCTGCCAGCGCGCCTCGAGGGACCGCGCGTCGAACCGGGGCGGGAGCGCTGGGCCGCTCAGGAGCCTCCCCTCCCGAGAGCGTAGGTGCCGCAGATCGCGAGCAGGGCGAGGGCGAGGAGCGCCATGACGGGCAGACCGGACGCCGGGCCGTGTACGCTCGCCACGCGGTACGCCACGAGCGGGGCGGCGGCGATGAACACGCCCGGCACCGACACGATGAACGCCGTCCACGCGCTCGCATAGAGGTTCGTGATGGGAAGTCCGTGGGAGCGGGCCCGGCGGAAGAGCAGCCCGAGTTCGAGGAAGCCCGCGGCGGCGACTGCCGGGAGCTCAGCCAGGATGAACGCGGCGAACAGACCGGGCTCGAAGATCCGAGCGAGGGAGATTCCGAGAACCGTGCCGGCGGCGACGAGGTACATCGCCGTGACGAGGAGGACCTTGCCGGAGACGAGGGTCCGGTCCGAGATCGGGAGCGTTCGGCCGTAGGAGTAGGCGAACACCTCGATCGCGAAGAACGCCGGACCGAAGAAGGTTGCGAGAATCGCAGCGGTGGTCACGGCCGCGAGGGCGATCGAAAGGGCGGTGGAGGAGCCCGGGGGGCTCACGTAGGTGAGCAAGCCGATCGCGATCGCATCGAGCACGGGGAGGAGGATCAGGAAGGCATAGCCGGGCGTCCGGCTCGCGATCCGCAGGTCCTTTGTCAAGACCGCAAGGACCGGCCATGCCGGGCGCACCTGGATCGCGCTCACGGTACCCGGCTGCTCTGCCATCGGAGGGATGAGGCCGACCTGTCGCACCGAGGCGAGGACCCAGGAGACGGACCAGCCGGTCAGGGCCCCGTACACGACTAGCCCGGCGCCGAAGAGCCCCCAGCCCAAGGGATCGAGTCCGAGCCCTGCGGGTCCGCTCGCGACAAACGACGGAAGGGCGGCGAGTGGGAAGGGGAAGGCGAGGAGGAGGGCCTCGCTCGCGAGGGAGGGTCCGCCCGCGGCGAGTCGACCGAGCCACTCGAGAAACGCCGGGGCCGCAACGACGAAGACGAACATCGAGAAGACCGGTACGAGCCAGAGGATGAGGTAGGTCCATCGCACCAGGGTCCGTCCCCCTCCGCTGCGAGACCCCTGGATGCGGCGGAGGAAGAACCGGCCGGTCACGAGCGAGAGGGCGAGGGAGAGCCCGACCACGGCGATGGCCCCGGGAATGGCAGCGAAGCCCGCGAGCGGTCCCAGGACAAGCCCGACCGCGAGCGGCGTCGCGATGAGCACCGTGAGGGCCGGCAAGTCGAACAGCCGCAGGTAGAGGATTCCGGCGGTCCAGCGGAGGGTCGGCTCGTCGATCGGGAGCGCTTCGAGGACCGGGAGGGTCCCCGACGAAAGGAACGTCGGAAGGATCTGCATCCCCGTCCACCATAGGAACGCGATCTCGAGCGCCAAGAGAGCCGTGAGGACTCCCGCGTCGTACGCCCCGAGCGGCACCGCCGACGTGAGGAAGCTGCCCCGATACGGCGCGAGGTGGAGGGCGATCGCCGACCCAAGCGCGAGCAGGGCAAGGACGAAGCTGACAACCGCTTTGCTCTGCGCGACCCGCCGCCTCGCACGCGCGATCACCTCCACGCCCGGACCGGCCGGAGCGAGGTTCCCCTGTCGGAAGGCATAGATCGCCTGGAACGCGAGCTCGGTGAAGGCGACGTCGCTCAGGCGTGCCGCCTCTCGCCAGGTCATCCCGGCGCTCCGAGCGACTCCACCGCGCTCCGCACGCCCTCGCCCTCCTCGGTCAGATGCAGGAAGATCTCCTCGAGCGTCGCGTCCCCCGCGGCGACCTTCTCCCGGAGATGGGCGAGGGTCCCTTCCCCCCGGAGGACCCCGTGGTCGAGGATCCCGACGCGGTGGCAGAGCTGTTCGGCGACCTCCATCGTGTGGGTCGAGAAGAGGATTCCCCGCTCCCCGCCCGCGACGTACCGGACGAGGAGGTCCTTCATGATCCGGACCGAGCGCGGGTCGAGGCTGTTGAGCGGCTCGTCCAGGACGAGGAGCGGTGGCTGGTGGAGGAGGGCGCCGATCAGGAGGACCTTCTGGCGTGTCCCATTCGAGAGCGACATGATCGGCTCCTCGAATTCCCTCTCGAGCCGGAACGCGACGACGTACGATCGAGTCCGCTCGGTTGCGAACTTCGGATCGAGGTGGCGAACGCTCGCGACGAACTCGAGGAACTCGCGGGGCGTGAGCGCTTCATAGAGGAGCGAGGTCTCGGGCACGTAGCCGACCCGCTCCTTGACGTGCAGTCCGTCCGATACCGCGTCGAGCCCGAACACCCGCACGTGGCCCGAGACCGGCCGGACGAGGCCGACCACAGACTTGATCGTGCTCGTCTTTCCCGCCCCGTTTGACCCGAGCAGGCCGTAGATCTCCCCCGGCCGGACCGAGAAGGTCAGGTGATCGACCGCGCGTCGCTCGCCGTAGACGATCGAGAGGTCCTCGATCGCGAGCGGGAGCGCGTCGGCCGGCATCGACACGTATCGAACACGAGGGGGTATATCCACCGGTAGGCCCGACTCAGCGGGCCCGAACGAGCGGGAAGAGGATGGAGTCCTTGATGGACGAAAGTCCGAGCAGTCCCATGATCAGCCGGTCGACCCCGATCCCGATCCCCGTGGTCGGCGGGAGCCCGTAGCGGAGCGCCTCCACGAAGTCCTCGTCGTAGGCGTACCGGTCGTCGCCGCGCTCCCCGAGCTGGGTCCGGAACCGTTCCGCCTGCTCATCGGGGTCGGTCAGCTCAGTGTAGGCGTTCGCGAGCTCGAAAGCCGGGGTGAAGACCTCGAACCGCTCAACCCGGCCCGGCTTCGAGCGGTGGCGCCGGGCGAGCGGGGTCGTCGCAAGCGGGAAGTCGACGACGAACGTGACACCGGTGAACGTCGGTTCGACGTAGTGCTCGAAGAGCTTGTCGAGGAACGTACCCGTCGACGAATTGTCCGGGACGGTTGATCCGATCGACCGGGCGAGTTCCCGGAGCTCCTCGCGGCTCCGGCTCAGGAGGTCCTTGATGCCGCTGCGTCGCTCGAGCTCGTCGACGAAGTCGACCGTGGGGAACGGGGGCCGGAATGCCGCGGCGGCCTTCTCCACTTGAGGGGTGGGGACGAGCTCGACCGCGCGCCGTGCGAGCTTATCGAAGAGGCCCTCGGTGAGCGCTCGCATGTCCTGGTAATCGGCGTACGCCCAGTACGCCTCGAGCTCGGTGAACTCCGGAGAATGGATCGAATCGAGGTCCTCGTTGCGGAATGTCTTGCCGATCTCGTAGACGCGCTCGAGCCCTCCGACCAGGAGCCGCTTGAGCGGCAACTCCTGAGCGATCCTGAGCCGGAGATCGACGTCGAGGTAGTTCGAGTGCGTGACGAACGGCGCCGCCGCCGCTCCGCTCGCGACCCGGAGGAGGATCGGGGTCTCGACCTCGAGGAATCCCGCGGAGTCGAAGTACTTCCGGATCTCACTGATGAGCTCGGTGCGCGCCCGGAACCGGTCCCGCACTTCGGGGGAGGCGAGGAGGTCGACATAGCGTCGCCGCAGCCGCTCCTCTACGTCCTGGAAGCCGTGGTACTTCTCCGGTGGCGGGGCGATCGCCTTCGAAAGGAGGGTGAGGGATCGAACGAGGAGGGACGGCTCGCCTCGCCGGGAGACCGCCGGATTGCCCTCCGCGCCCACGATGTCGCCGGGGTCGAGGTCGGCGAGCCATTCCTGGTACGGTCCCTCCCCGAGCTCGTTGACGCGAAGGAGCAACTGGATCGTGCCGGCCCGGTCATCGAGGTCGGCGAATGCGGTCTTACCGTGCTGGCGGAGGGCGCGCAGTCGCCCGGCGACGCGGAGCGTCCGCGAGGAGTCGTCCGCCCCCGCGGGGAGGGCCGCGCACGCTTGCCGCGCCGTGTCGGTCCCCACGCGCCCAGGGAAGGAGAAGGCGAACGGTTCACGGCCGGCGGCCCGCAAGCGGGCGATCTTCGCCCGTCGCTCGGCTTCGAGGGGGGATTCGTCCGGCATACGGTCGCGAGCCCGGCGAGCCCTGAGGGGTTTCTAAGTTACTCGGGTTCCGGCCGCCGTAGTCGGTCAGGCCACCGGGCCTTCGAGGGCGAGCCGCTCGACGCCCCCGGGACGAAACAGCGCGAGATGCTCGGGGACCGCGGGGTCCTTCCCGGCGGCTCGGGCCGGTTCGTGGAGCAGGAGGAACGTCCCGAGGAAGAACTCGGCGGCCGCATCACCGCCGCCGATTCCGTAACTGACGTAGTCGGAGAAGTAGACGTGGACCTGGGCGGAGTGACGGGCGCGAAGGGCCGTGAGGAACTTCTGGACCTCATCCGGCCCCTTGCGCTCGAGCTCCTCGATCAGGTCGCGGAGGATCGGGCGTTGGCTGATTCCGGCGAGGCCGTCGTACGCGAGGTAGATCGCGGGCCGGGGCTCGAGCGCGACGACGTCGAGCCGCAGGACGCCTTCGACGGGCTTGGTCCGCATCGCGGGGCGCCTACCGCCCTCGCGTTAAGAAACCTTCGGGCCGGCGGGCCCCACCCCGCCGGCCGAAACGGTTCGTCCTAATGCTCGTGGCCACCGCCCCCAGGGGGCGGGGTCGGCGTGGACTTCTTCGCCGCGATCACGTCGTCGATCCGAAGGACCATGTTCGCGACCTCCGCGGCAGAACTGAGCGCCTGGCGCTTCACGCGGAGCGGCTCGATGACCCGGAGCTTCCACATGTCCGCCGCTTTTCCATCGGCGAGGTTGACCCCGTAGTTCTTGTTGGCCTGCGCTCCGTCGTGCGCGCTACGTAGCTCAATGAGGACGTTGATCGAATCGTACCCACCGTTCTCCGCGAGGGCCCAGGGGACCGACTCGAGCGACTGCGCGAACGACTCGACCGCGAGCTGTTCCCGACCTCCGACCGTTCCGGCCCACTTGCGGAGCTTCACCGCGAGGTCCATCTCGGTCGCGCCGCCCCCGGGGCAGACGACGCCGTCCTCAAGGACGCTCGCGACGACCTTGAGGGCGTCGTGGAGCGAACGCTCGACCTCCTGGGTGACATGCTCGGTCCCGCCGCGAATCAGGATCGAGACCGACCGGGGGTTCGAGCAGCCGGTGACGAACGTCATGTCGTCCTCGCCGACCTTGCGCTCGTCGACCTTCGCCGCCTGGCCGAGGTCCGCGCTCGTGAGCTCCTTGATGCCGGTGACGATTTTGCCGCCGGTCGCGCGGGCGAGCTTCTGCATGTCGGACTCCTTGACCTGCTTGACGGCGTAGATCCCCTCCTTCGCGAGGTAGTGGAGGACGACGTCGTCGATCCCCTTCTGGCAGACGACGACGGTCGCGCCGGACGCCTTAATCGCCTCGACCATCCGCCGGAACGTCTTGTCTTCCTCGTCGAGGAAGTTCTGGATCTGGGTCGGATTCTTGATGTTGATCTTGCTCTCGATCTCCGTCTTCTTGATCTCGAGGGCGGAGTTTAGGAGCGCGATCTTCGCGTCCTTGACCTCCGAGGGCATGCGGGGGTGCCCGCGCTCCTTGTCGATGATGATCCCCTCGATCAGCTGGGTGTCGCCGATCGTGCCCCCGTGGCGCTTCTCGACCTTGATCTGGTCAACGTCGCAGACGGTCTTGTCCCCGCGGACCTCCGCGATCTTCTGGACCGCTTTCACGGCGATCTTGGCGAGCTCCTCACGGGAGCCGTAGACGCCCTTCGAGCCCATCGCGGTCCGGGCGCAGTCGACGAGGACGGCCTCGTCCTCGGCCTTCACATGAGTCCCGATCTCGGTCTCGAGGAGGCGCTGCGCCTCTTGTACCGCGAGCTGGAACCCTCGCGTGATGACGGTCGGGTGGACGTCCTGCTCGAGGAGGGACTCCGACCGCTTGAGCAGCTCCCCAGCGAGGACGACCGCGGTGGTCGTTCCGTCGCCGCACTGCTGGTCCTGGGTCTTCGCCACCTCGACGATCATCTTCGCCGCGGGGTGCTCGACGTCGACCTCTTTCAAGATCGTCACGCCGTCGTTGGTGATCGTGATGTCTCCCATCGAGTCGACGAGCATCTTGTCCATCCCCCGGGGCCCGAGGGTGGTCCGCACAGCGTCGGCCACGGCGCGGGCGGCCGCGATATTGTTCTGGGTAGCACTCTTGCCGCGTTCGCGCTCCGTCCCTTCCTTGAGGACGAGAATCGGGGTTCCCTGAAGCATGGGTTCACCTACAGCGGAAAAATTGCTCTTCTATATGAGCTTAGCTTGGCTTCTTTTCGGGGAAATCACGTCAAGACCGAGCGAGTCACGAACCCCCGGTCCCCCTTTGACCCTTCTAATTGATATGGAGGGCCGTGCCGTACAATCACACGGATCACCCGGAACTCGATCCGAATGAGGAACCTCTCGGCGGCTTTCTACGACCCATACTTGGGCGAGAGCCTTCGATGGCCGCGTCGAATCACGCCCGCCATCGCTGCCATCGGAGTCACGAGCCTCGTGCTCGTTGGTTTCGTTGCCGCGGACCTGAACGCCCTCGAGGCGGTGCCAGTGAAAGTGTCGATCCAGCAGGTCAACTGGCTCATCGGGAACGTCTCGGTGGGGAACGAGTCGGGATTCACGATCTTGGGGGGACACACGTTCCCGGAGAACCTCGTCTGCGAGATCTTCTGCCCGCCGTTCGGTCACGCATCGGTGAACGCGCCGTTCACAATCGTGACCGCCACGGTCGCCTACCCGTGGTACGAGTACGTCAATCTTACGATCCGGGCCCCGGCTTCCCCGTACTCCGGTCCGCTGAACATCACGCTCACGGTCGCACCGTTGACCTAGTCGGGCGGACAACCGAACCTAGTCGGATGCCGGCTCGGCAAGGGCCCGGGCTAGGGCGAAGTACGACGACGGTGAGAGGTCCTCGGGCCGCCGGCGGGACCAGCCGTCGGGCCATCCGGCTCGAAGCGCGAGCTGCGCTGCCGACTCCGGCGCGGTGACGAGCCGCGGGAGCAGGTTGCCGAGCTGCTTGCGCCGCGAGGAGAAGAGCGTGCGGACGATCCGCTCGAACTCGACGACGGAGGGGACGGGCAGCGGGCCCGGACGGCCTTCGAAGACCGCGAGCCGGCTCTCGACCTTGGGTCGAGGCGTGAACGCCTCAGGGGGAACGAGACGAAACGGCTCGACCCGTCCGTAGAGCTCCGTCACGATCGAGAGGCGCCCGTATGACCTCGAGCCGGGCGCGGCGGACAGCCGTTCGGCGACCTCGTTCTGGACGAGGAAGACGATCCGGCGGACCCGGGCCTTCATCCACCGAAGGAGGAGCGGCGTCGCGATTGAGAATGGGAGGTTGCCGACGTACGTCGCGTCGGGGTCGACCGGCATCTCGAGCGCGTCGGCCGTCATCACTTGGATCCGATCCCCGAACGCTCGACGGAGGTGCCGCGCGAGACGGGGGTCCCGCTCGAGCACTGTGAGCGGGCCGGAGCGTCGGCGGAGGAGCGCGGCGGTCAGGATGCCGAGTCCTCCCCCTACCTCGATCACCGCTCCCGTGGGGTTCCCGACGAGCGCGGCCTCGGCGTCGGCGACAAACGGATCGGTGAGGAACGACTGACCCCACCTCCGCGAAGGCGTAACCCCGAGCTCGGCCAGCGCAGCCCTCACCTCCCCGGGGTTTTCAGGAACCGCCGTCGGGTCCCGGGGATGTCGTCGACGGGAGCTCGGAGCGGACACGAAGATGGGACACCTCCGAGCCGTGCTCGGGGGAACCCTCAGGGGGCCACGAAAAGCCGATACTTGTCGTCCACGCCGCTCAGCTCCTGTTCGATCCGGCCGACGATCAGGTGTTCGGGGTTCTTCAGGTGGAGCCGGGACTCGATTTCGGCGAAGCTCTGGAACGGCGCGCGGCGCCGCTCGTCGACGATCTGCTGCATCGTCTTCTTGCCGATGCCGGGGAGAAGCTCGAGCAGATGAAACCGGCGCGATACCGCGGGCGCCTCGTTGAAGAACCGGAGGTAGCGGGCCGCGTTGTCCCGGACGATCGCCTCGAGGGCGGCCGGGAGCTCCGTACGGGCCGAGACCGTCAGCTCGTCGTAGCCGATCCGCCGACGGACATGGTCGACCGGCGCAGGGGCACCGCCGACCGGCACGAGGGGCACTCGTGTTCCTGGCGTGAGCGAAACGCCCGGACGCGGGACGAGCTCGAAAAGCTTGAGCTCGGTCTCACCGATGGCGAGCGCGAGCGGCTCGCGGTGGAACCCGTGCTCGGTCTGCCGGCCGTTCGGCAGATAGTCCAGTATGTACGCGTAGCTCTCCACAGGACCCCTCCGGATTCATCGGTGGTGGGCCACGATCTCGAGCAGTCGGCTCACTTGCTCCTCGTCGAGCGGGACCCGTTCCTTCGAGAAGAGGAGACGAATCTCCTCCGGGTATTGGGGGAGGATGTCCGCGATCTTCACCGCAACCGAGGCGTCCACGAAAGGAAGAGTACGGAGCTCCTCGATGAGCCGGGCGGTCGCCTCGTCGGAGAGGCGGGCGAACGTCTCCGCATGCTGGTGCGCGAGCCCCGCCTCACGCGGGAGAGTACGCCGGGCAGCCTCCTCCCCGAGGAGGAGCTTGACCTTGGCGAGGGAGACCGGTTCAGGCATCGACCCTCGCGGCGGCCGAGACGGGTACGAGGTGGATCGGGGTTGCGATCAGCTCCTTTTCCTTGCCGCCGTCCCGGAAGACGATCCGATAGGCCCGGCCGGACCGTCCCACGACCGTGCACGTCCGGCCCTGGTAGCGCGGGTGGGGTTGGCCGTGGGGGTCCGACGGCTCGATCCGCACCATGACCTTCTCGCCGATCGCAAACTCACGCAGGAACCGGGAGACGGGCGGGAGCCCGCGCTCGCGGACCTCCTTCGTGAACGTCCCGCGGGAGCGGGACCGGAACCCCTTCGAACTCTTGACCATCTACGCCTCCGTGTCGTGGATCTCCAGGACGTCCAGGTACTCGACCCTCAGTGGGACACCCACGAGGGAAGCGAGGCTCGGTTCGGTTCGTCCGTCATCTCCCTCCACCCACTCTTTGACGTAGGTACCCGCTTCCGTCCTCAGGTCGAGCGTGAACCGCCCCTCCGACGCCTCGACGACGCGCGCGGCGACGAGCCGCCGCGTGCGAACGCGGTCGGACCGGCGGTGCGCGACACGAGCAGGCGTGCGCTGGGCTATCGCTCGACCGACGGCCACGCTCAAGGCTTCATTAACCTTTTCCAAGGGGACGGAACCGGACACGCCGACGCGGTAGCTCTTCTCGGGCGCGGCTTCCTTCACCCGTACCACGTCCGAGGATTCGGCAAGCCTGAGGTCGACGACCTCGACGCGGCCGGCACCTTCCCGGGCGAGCTCCTCACCGATCGGAACAAGGTCAATCGTGCGTCGACGCGGCTGGAGGAGTTCGAGCACGAACGGGCGGCCTCGGCCGAGCATGCGGGCGTCGATGTCCTCCCGCCCCATTCCGTGGAACCGGCTGGCCATAGCGCCCGTCGCCCGGAGGAAGGGGCCAGCGACGATCTCTTCGACGCTCGTCGGATAGGTCTTCCCGGTGCCCCCGCACTGGTTGCACCCCTGGCCTCGGCACCTTCGGCATGGCCAGCGAGTCTGGGGGAGAGTGCGGTCGAGCTTACGGTAGCGCCCACCGACGTAGACCGGCAGGACAGTGAGCTCGACGCGTCCGACCGGGAGGTCGGCGAGGAAGACGAGGTCGGGCCGGTCCGGACCTCCCAAGGCGCCGGTCCGAGCCTCGATGCGCTTCCCCAGCTCGCGGTTGAACGCGGTGCGCGCGCTCTCGCCCCACTCCGTCCCGACCTCAGACCAGAGCGATTCCTCCCGGGCGAGGATCTCCGGGTCCCAGCGCGATCCACAGGTGAAGCGGTGCCACTCGAGGCCTTCTGCGGCACGGAGCGCCCGTCCGATCCAATCGGCCCACCGGTCGAAAGCGCCTCCGCACAACGCGCACGGGCCGGCGGGATTCGGTAGCTCGACGCCGAGGGCGGCGGCGCACCGGACCGCCCGTTCCGGGTTCGAGAGTCCGTGGCCGAGGCGGCCGAAGAGACGGCCGAAGCACTCGGAGCACAGCCCTCGATCGAGGGCCCGGCGCGTCGCCTCGACCCCGCGTTGGTCCAACTCGAACACCGGGCGGTCGCCCACGGACCGTCGACCGGGCCTGGCGAGTAAGCCTTGCCCTTCCCCGCCGGACATCGTCGTGAAGGTTTTTTGCCAGTCCGACCTCTCGGTTTCCGACCGATGGCATCGATTACAGAGCCCGAGCTGACCCGCGCAATCGAACGGACGCTGGTCGCGAAGGGCCGGATGACCCCGGCGGAAGCGCGACCGGTCGCGCGGATGGTCCTTGGATACTTCGGCGCGGACGACACCGTACTCGACAACAAGCTCTCGAGCGAGGACCGGGACCGGTTCTATCAGCTAGAGGAGGAGGGTCTCCTCACCAGCGAGGAGGAGGACGCCACCGTCTCGCGCGGGAAGACCTGGCGGATCCACTACTGGCTGCTCAAGAAGGCCCGCATCCGTGACGTCGGGCAGAGCGGCGAACCGCCCGCCGGCGACGAAGCCGAGTCGGTCTACCGCTCGATCGGTGAGGCCGCGTGGAAGCGCAAGCCGGACGCCTCCACCCCCCAACGGTGAGCGCCGCTCATTGCCCGCTGGACGGCGGGCGGGGCTGATATCGGGCCGAACCCTTGACGATCGATGGGTAGTCGGACGACTGGATCACGTCCCGCACGTGCTCGATCGCCCAGAACGCGAACCCGATCGCGGCAAGGAGGGCGATGACGGCCGCGGCATCGATCGCGACGCCCGTGATCCCGATCAGGGCAAGGATGATCGTCAGCGAGGCAAGCGCGTTGAACGCGGCATGCATCCCGACCGCCACGAGGTAGTAGCTGCCCGACCCCGCTCCGGGGACGTGGAAGCGGCTACGCGCGTAGCCGTAGCCGAACATACCCGTAGTGCTCCCGTGGAGGACGACGCTCGAGACGCTGCGCACCAGGATGAGCACGAGTCCGGCCGCGAGGCCCCCGACGAGGAAGGCGCCCAGGCCGTAGAGGAACGTCTCGAAGAACCCGAACCCGAGCCCGACGGACGCGCCGAAGACCGGGCCGTCGGCGATTAGGCGCAGGCGCGAACGGTTCGCGGCCACGCCGGACGCCTTGAGCGCCTCCTCGACGAACGGAGCGACGATCAGGACTAGAAAGAACACGCCGACCGACGAACTGCTGTTGAGGAAGACGAACTCCGGGGCCGGGTACTTCAGACTCACCGCCGTTCCTAGCTCGACGATGAGCGCTTCGAGGACCCCGGCGACAATCGTCGCGAAGAGGGCACCATAGGCGAACGCCCCCAGGACCGGGCCCCACGCTTCCTGCTGGTAGCGCTCGGTACGGCGGATCCAAGAGAGGTAGATCAGGGCCGGAATGAACGAAACGAGGACGAGGGTCAAGAGGTCGATCGCATCCGTGGTGCCGCTCATGCCGTCCCCCCGGGAGGACGATACGAATAGAATCCTTCTCCGGTCTTGCGGCCAAGTTTCTTCGCGGCGACCATCGTCCGTAGGAGTGGGCACGCACGGTACCGGCTATCTCGGAACCCGTCCCATAGGACATCCAGGATCGCGACCGTGGTGTCGATCCCGACCAGGTCGACGAGCTCGAACGGGCCCATCGGGTGGTGGAATCCGAGCTTGTAAGCGGTGTCGATATCCTCCTTCGTCGCGGTCCCCTCGTAGAGCATCCAGGCAGCCTCGTTCACCAGCACGGCGAGCGCCCGCGTGGTGACGAACCCGGGGGTGTCGCGGGAAGTCACTACGGTCTTCCCGAGGCTCACGGCGAACGCGCGGGCGGCCTCGACCACGTCCGATCGAGTCACGTGCCCCGGGATCAGCTCGACGAGTGGCATCTGAAGCACCGGGTTGAAGAAGTGCAGCCCCACGAGACGGCCGGGGTCCTTCAACTCCTGGCCGATCGAGGTGATCGGAAGGGAGGAAGTGTTCGAGGCCAGGATCGCCGTCGCGGGGGCGAACTCCTCGATCGCGCGGAAGAGCTGCCGCTTCAATTCGAGGCTCTCGGGCGCCGCTTCGATGAGGATCTGGGCCGACTCCGCCCGGCGGAGCCCGATCCCGACTTCGATCCGCTCGATCGCGGCCGCCCGGTCCCCTGGCCCGATCTTCTTCCTCTCGACCGCGTGGTCGAGGGCGCGGGTAGCGTTGGCGAGACCCCGTCGGGCGAGCTCCTCGTTGACGTCCTCGAGGGTAACGGGGTAGCCCGCGAGCGCGCACTGCGCGGCGATCCCGCTGCCCATGATTCCCGCGCCGGCGACGAACACCCGCCGCCGGACCGAGGCGCGCGGGTCGCTCTCGTTGCTCGGTCTGTCCGGTTCCCCGCTCATGTCGCCCCCACCGCCTCGGAAGGTCCCTGGGCGATCCGAAGGTACTCGCAGGCGCGGCACAGCTCCGACGCCGAGGGTTCGCCGCAGGCGCGGCAGCGACCCGGCGCCCCGATCGACTCGTCCGCGAGCCAGCGCTCGACGAGCCTGCGGTGCGTGCGGAGGAGCGACTGGCGCGTCCCGGGCTGGGCCTCTTCGAGCTGCCAGATTATCTCGCGGAACAGGTTCCGGGAAGCACGGCCCGAGTACGGACACTCGCCGTGGTCGAAGGGGATTCGGCGGAGGTGGGCGTAGAGGTAGACCTCCCGCTCAGGGACGGCCGAGAGCGGCGCGACCCGCGGAACGAGGCCCGGTTGCCGTAGGCGGTGGGGAGCCATCCGTACGAGTCGGTCGAGGTCCCCCCGAACGAGGTTCATCAGGACGGTCTGGGCGAGATCGTCCAGGTTGAAGCCGAGGACCAAAGCATCGGCTCCCTCCGCGCGGGCCCCCTGGTTGAGCAGCTTGCGCCGCCAGACCCCGCAGTACGAGCACGGCACGGTCGTCGCGAGCTCGCGGGCGGTCGCATCCGTGGTCGTCCCGAGCTCATCTGAGGCCCGGACGATGCGGTGGTCGACCCCGAGCGACCGGGTCAAGCGGGCCGCGGCGTCCAGCGTCGCGGGACGGTACCCCGCGATCCCCTCGTCCACGCTGATCGCCACGATCCGGACGGTCGGACGCCGTCGGAAGTACTGGTGAGAAAGGACGAGCGCGACCGCGGAGTCCTTGCCGCCCGAGAGTGCCACGGCGATCGTCCCGCGCCCGAAGCGAGGGAGTTGGGCATGCATTTCCCGACGGACACGATCCTCGACCGATTCCCGGAAGTGTTCCGCGCAGACATGCGCCCCGCGGTACGGCTGGTCCACGATGGCCGGGGCCTCGCACGAGGAGCAGCGCACGCCGACGGCAACGGGGCGCGGCTATTTGAGTACGGATGGGACCGGGCGTTCCACTGCGCGCATACGATTAATAGGCGAATTCCGGCCAACGACCGTCGATGGCATCGCCATCGTCGTTCGGGCGGAGCGGAGCCGTCGCCCGTCGCCCCCGGCCGGAGCCCTCGGGAGGTCCCGACGATCCTCCGTTCAGCGTGACGGACCTCGTCTCGCGGTTCCAGCGGTTGCTCCAGGCCCAGGAGCGCAGTCCCTGCACGGTGAAGCAGTACGGGCACATCGCGCGGACCTTCCTCTCCTACGCCCAGAAGCCGCTCGAGGAGGTCACGCTTCGGGACCTCGAGGGGTACCGGGAGTACCTCGTGCTCCAGCGGCATTACTCGAAGAACTCCCTCTATACCACGGTCCGAGGGCTCACGTGTCTTTTCCGAAGCTTCGGCTACTCGGTCGCCGACCAGCTCGAGGCCCCGCGACGGCCGGAGCGCCTCCCTCGCTACCTCGGCGAAGAGGAGATGCACCGGCTGTTCGACGCCGTCCGTGCGAGTCCCCGGGACAACGCGATCATCCATGTCCTCGCCTTCGCCGGCCTCAGGGTCGGCGAGCTCTGTCACCTCCTCATCGAGGACATCGAGTTCGAGCGCAACATCCTCCACGTCCGCTCGGGTAAGGGCGACAAGGACCGGGAAGTGGTACTCGAAGACCGGACGCGGGCGGCGATCGACCGGTACCTTACGGAGCGGAATCTCGCGGGAGACACGGATCCCCGGCTCTTCCCGGTCGGCCCCGTGACGGTCGAGCGGGTCGTCCGCCACGCCGCCGCGACGGCGGGGATCCCCCGGCGCGTGACGCCGCACATGCTGCGTCACACTCTCGCTACGGCGCTGCTCTCCCGGGGATGCGACATCCGCTATATCCAGAAGCTGCTCGGTCACGCGTCGGTCGCGACGACCCAGATCTACACCCACGTCGACACACAAGCGCTCCGGGACGCGTACCAGCGGGCGAAGCCTGAGTATTAACCGCGCACGCGTTGCGCCCCTCATGCCCTCAGAACCGGCGGAGGTCGTGATCCTCGGCGCCGGGATCTCGGGATGCGCGCTCGCCTACCATCTCGAAAAACGCCAGGTGGGCCCGGTCGTCGTATACGATCCCCATACCCCCGCCGCTGGGGCCAGCGGACGCGCCGCCGGCATCGTGACCGAGCAACTGTGGAACGAGTGGGATGTCGAGGTCGCCCGCGCAACGAAGCGAGAATTCGCCGACCTCGCGCGCCGCCACGATCCCTCGGCGTACTCGGCGAACGGTTTCGCCCGCTGGACGCGCGACCCGGACGTCGAGGCCGCGATCGACCGGGCCGAAGAGAGATTCCGAGGGTGGGGAGTGGAAGTGGAGCGGCTCGATCACACCGCGCTGGCCCGTCGGGTGCCCCAGGGACGCTTCGACGACGTGCGCGCCGCCCTCTTTAGCGGTAGGGACGGGGTGGTTACCCCGAGCGCGATGACGGAGATCTACGCGGCCTCGGCACGAGAGATGGGAACCGACCTCTGGTTGGGGACGCCCCTCGATTCCGTTCGGGCCGAAGGGGGTCGCTGGGAGCTCACGAGCGGGGGCCGAACCGTGCGCGCTTCACGTCTCGTCGTGGCCGCGGGCGCGTGGTCCAAGCGGATCCTGGAACGCCTCGGCCACCCGCTCCCCCTCTGCCCCTACCGGACGCAGGCCGCGCTACTCCGTCCGGCCGAACCGGAGGCGGATACCTTGCCCTCCGTCCATGACATCGACCACGACGTCTATGTCCGACCGGAGTCGAACGGACGCATCCTGGCCGGGGACGGTACCGAGCACGTGGAAGCGGATCCCGAGACGTTCCGTCCGGGCGGAGACGAGTCGTTCGTGGCGCACGTGGCGGAGTGCTTCGAAAAGCGGTTCCCCGCATGGGCGAGCGCGGACCTCGTCCGGGCTTGGGCCGGCGTCTGCGCCTCCACCCCCGACCGGCGACCGCTCGTCGGCCCGGTCCCCCGAGCGGAGGGACTCTTCGTGATGGCCGGATTCAATGGATTCGGGGTGATGCGTGCGGGGGGCGTGGCCCAGCGGCTCGCCCGTGTTCTTGGCGCCGGCGAGGGTTCATCGGTGGAGCGGGAAGCGCTCGCGCCGGTGCTCCCCAGTCGTTTCACCGGCCCCGTTCGAAGCTTCCTTCCTCGTCCCGGATTCACCCTCGAGCCCGGGGATGACCCTCGTTTCTGACGCACGGGCGATCGCCCGAGAGGGGATCCGGGCGGTCGACCCAGCGCTCGCAGTCCGAGAGCATTTCAAGCGGTCAGCCACGGGCTACCGGCTTGGCACGGTCCCGCTGCGTCCCGGGCCCCGAGGAGAGCTCCATCTGGTGGCCATCGGTAAGGCAGCAGCTGCAATGGCGGATTCGGCCTCCAGAGTTGCCGGCCATCGGCCCTCCGGGATTGCCGTCACCCCCGTCGGATACCCACCCCCACGCTCGGGGATTCGCGGAATCTACGGAGATCATCCCTTACCCGGCGCTCGAAGTTTCCGGGCGGGCGCGGAGTTGCTTCGCTACGTTGAGGAGACAGAACCGTCGGATGCCATCCTCTTCCTTCTCTCGGGAGGAGGCTCCGCCGTCGCGGAGGTCGCGGACGGATCGCTCCGACCGTCCGAGATCCGACGGACCACTCAGATCCTGCTCGCCTCGGGCGTCCCGATCGGTGCGATGAACGCCGTACGTCGTCACCTCTCCCGTATCAAGGGGGGTCGCCTCACGTGCGCCGCCGGAGCCCGCTCGTTCGGAACTCTCGCTCTGAGCGACGTCGTGGGTGACCCCCCCGCCGACATCGCATCGGGGCCGACGGTGCCGGACCCCACGACGTATGAGGATGCGCTTGACGTCCTCCGGCGGTACCGGATCACGGCCCGGATTCCCCCGCGTGTCGTGAACCACCTCCGGCGAGGGGCACGCGGCCTTCACCCGGAGACTCCCAAGCCCAGGGACCGAAGGTTTCGGGGCGCTCCCTACGTCCTGGCCGCGACGAATCGCACCGCGCTCCGAGCCGCTGCCGTAGAGGCGACACGGCGCGGCTACGCAGCACGGATCCTTTCCGGTCATCTCATAGGAGAGACTCGGCCGGTCGCCCGCGCGTTCGCTCGCCGACTCGTCGCGGCTGCCGAGGAGGGAAGAGCGCGAAGCTTCGCCCTCCTTGCCGGCGGCGAGACCACAGTTACGCTGGGCCCGCACCCCGGGCGTGGGGGGCGGAATCAGGAGTTTGCCCTCGCGGCCGCCGGCGAAATCGCGGGCCGGGACGCCCTGGTGTTGTCCATCGGGACGGACGGGATCGACGGTCCCACCGATGCCGCCGGCGGGTGGACGGGTGGTCGGACGCTCGAGAG
>JASHQX010000141.1 GCA_030038895.1 Thermoplasmata archaeon | reverse complement strand
GGAGTTCCGATTCGGTGATCGGTGGATCACAGGTTCCTTGCGCCTACCCACCGCTTATCGCAGCTTGGCACGACCTTCCTCGGCGCCCGAGCCCAGCCATTCCCCAACTGACAGGAGTCAGCTACACTGATTACACCTGACAAGCGTCCAGAACGCGTGTGATCGGCGTCATCGGTCCCCTGCCGGCACGGCGAGGGGACCCTCGCCCTTCCCCGGGAAGGCCCCGGCCTCCGCGGGTGCATGTGCCGACCGAACAGCAACGCCGTGGCGCGGCCCCTATTGTAGGGGACAGTGATATTTAACCGCGACTACCAAAGCGAGAACTGCATAACCGGTGTAACAGCAATCGCAGATTCCGCTCGGGAGTCCAACTTATTTGCCGGAACGCTTGCCTCTGAATTCCCAACCACACTGTGGACCCCTCATCCGCGTCCCTTCGGGGACTTAGCAGCGATGGCCCATGCGCCCGGCCAATCGCTGCGTTGTATAACCCATTATCTCGGATCGTTTCCTTCCCGCGTTCGGAGCTCCGAGGCCGATGAACGCCATGCGGAACCCGAACCGGACAGGTCCCCGGCACCGCGCCCAACGGTTGCTTCAACCTTCCATCGGAACGCTCGGCGTCCTGACCGCGTTGTTCGTGGTCGGACTGATGCTGATCCCCTCGGCAGCCGCGGAAGGGGTCGGCAGCGCGCAAGGTTTCACCCTTTCCGATCTGTCGAACTCTCTAATCAAGGCCGGCCCATCCGTGCTGAATTTGAGCTATCAGGCGCCCGTTAACCTCTCTCCGATATTCTGGGGCACGACGGCCTCGGTCCGGGCATCGATTCTGCCCGATCAAGGAGAACTCTTCAACGCGACGTCGAACCAGGTCATCCTCTGGCCCGGCGCCACGGGAGGGGACGTCTACGAACCCGTTGCTCCGAATTCGTCGACTCCGAATGCCACCTATCCGGGAGGGGTAGTCTGGGCATTAGGGGGCGGCAGCTATAGCAAGCCGTCCACGAACGAAAGCCAGTTTGTATCGTGGTGCGAGTCGATTCACTGCAAGGCGATCTTCCAGGTTCCGGGGGAGATCAACGAGCCGTCCGTCGCGGAGGACATCGTAAACTACACTGTGAAGACACTCCACTTCTACCCTATCTACTGGGAGATAGGGAACGAGCCGGAGCTCTGGAAGCACTGGGGCCTACCTTGGAAAGCGTGGAAGAGCTCCGATAAGCGTCCCGCCCCGCTTCCTGAACAGTACGCGAATGAGGTCGTCAGTTACACTCGCGCCATGCGAGAGGTGCTCAGCAACATCTCGGTGATTGGGATCCCGGCAGCTGCGCGCCAGGGCACTAACGATCCGTACACACTAGGCGAGTGGACCTACAACGTCACGAGTATCGCCTACGCGGCCCAAATACTCAATGGTTCGGGCGAAAGCATCGACGCCGTTTCCTTCCACGAATACCCGGGTGGCGGAGCGAGTAAGGGGATCACGCTCAAAGGATTCTACCAGTCGCTCGTCAGTACGAGCGGTCTCCCCTGGAGGATGGTCGAGACCCGCACGAACGTCTCAGCCGCGATCGCCGCGTCTGGTTGTACGAACTGTAGCCAGGTCCCGGTGTTCGTCACGGAACTCGGGTCCGCCCTCTCCAAGAAGGGCTTCGGCCAGGATTTCAGTCCCGGTTTTCCCGGCGCTCTCGCCACTTCCGTGGAGATCATGCAGGCGATGGCCCTTAACGTGACGAATGTGGACCTCTTCGCGGGCGTTTTCAACACGACCAACTCGTGGCTCACGCTCCAGGGACAGCCCCGGCCCGTCTACTTCCTCTATTCGGAGATTCTGAGCCATCTCGGGACCGAAGCGTTCAACGTGACCTTCGATAACAATGGTGTTAACACGAGCAACGTGGACAACACGGTTTGGGGCATGGGCACGCTCGCGCCGACCCAAGGGGACCGCGCAGACCTATTGGTCACGAACGTCAACCTCACAGATCCTACCACTTTCATGCCGGAATTCCCCGACAACTCCGTTTACGCCGGTGAACCGGTGGAGGTCTGGACATGGAACGGTACGCCCGCGGTGACTGATGGCGTCACCACATCGGTCTCGACGACTACGACACCGGTGGGCTACTACTTCCCGAACGGGATGCCGAGCAGCTGGACCTTGCCGCCCCAGAGCCTGGCGCTGTTCGAAGCCTACCCCGTTCATGCCGAGCCGGTCAACATCCGGGTATCGGGGCTCTCCCCGGGATCGATGTGGTTCGCGAACGTCGACGGACGCACGTACGACACGAACACGACCAACATGACCCTCTTCCTACCGCCCGGCAACCTGTCAATCTCGTCCCCGTTCACGTACTACGAGACCCGCACCCCGAGGGAGAAAGTGATCTTCGCGAAGGAGCGACTCCAGCCGTTCGTCATCGCTCCTGCGAGCGTGGGATCGGCGCCCGTGTCGGCATCGATCCAATTCGTCCAGCAGTGGAAGCTCAACATCACCTCGGATCCCGCCTCACAGGGGACGGTGAGTCCCGCGGTAACGTGGGCCAACGCGAGTGAGCCACTCACGCTGGAGGCGGTGCCGGCCCCGGGCGATGCTTTCGTCCGGTGGACCAGCGACGCCAACGATACGAGGAACGGAAGCTACAACGGGAGAAATCAGACCATCACGATCGTCCCGAATGGCACAATCGTGGAGATCGCCCACTTCACTCAGGGATTCATAGTCTCGTTCAACGAGACCGGTCTGCCTCTCGGGACTACCTGGTCGGTCCTGATCCGGGGGACGAACTTCACCTCCGCGAGCAATGGGATCATCACGGCGCTCGAGCCGAACGGCTCGTTCGGCTACCATGTCAATGCGATCTCGGGCTACCGGACGATGCCCACGAACTCGAGCTTCAACGTCACCGGCAGGCCGGTGAACGTTTCGATCACGTTCATCAAGCGACACCTGCCGCCTGTGCCGTTCCCGGTCGTGTTCAACGAGACCGGTCTCCCACCCGGAATTCCGTGGTCGATCATCGTGCGGAATGTCACATTCCCGACCGTGGACCCGGTCGGCACCTCGTTCTCGTTCGAGGAGCCCAACGGAACGTACGGGTACCACGTCAACAAGGTTCTTGGATACCGTTCGATGCCTACGAACTCCAGCTTCAACGTGACCGGGACGACCACGTTTGTCAACGTCACCTTCATCCTTCTCCACCCGCCGCCTCCGCCCTTCCCGGTCACCTTCTGGGAGATCGGGCTTCCAAGCGGAACCGAGTGGTCGATCACGGTGCGGAACGGAAAGTTCTCGTCGTCCGGGTCGTCCATTTCCGTCCAGGAGATCAACGGGACGTACGGCTTCAATGCCTCCGTGCCGGCCGGGTACCACGCCAACTACACCCGATCGGGATTCACCGTGAACGGCTCCGCCCTGACCATCCTGATCACGTACATCCCCCGCCAGACGAGTTGGGCGGTACACTGGGTCGAGCAGGGCCTCTGGTCCGGCCAGGGCTGGTCGGTCGTCGTGAACGGCTCGACGGACCCCTCCACGGCGGCGTGGATCACCGTCACGCTGGCGAACGGTAGCTATCCGTTCTGGATCACCGGTAGCTCGTTCATCCCTCACCCGGCACAAGGCGTGGTCAGCGTAACCGGAGGCAATCTGACCCTCATCGACGAGCTCGCCCCGAAGGGCGCGCCGGTCACTACCGTGAACATCACCTTCACGGTGCCTCCGATCCCGTCGGTGTGGGTGTTGGGTCTCAAGGCGGCGGGTGTCGGAACCGCGATCGGGCTCGCGAGTTGGGGCACGGTGTTCCTGTTGCAACGAAGACGCCGGCGTTCAGGTCCCGCGGCGCTCGAATCCTGAGCCCCCGGGATCCGTGGCACGCCGATCTCCTGCCGAGAGCTTGGGCACAAACGGTCGCAAGGTTTATGGTACCTTCCCGGTGAGGGAAACGCTCCTCGAAGTCGGCGACCGCCGCGATCGATTTCCCTTCGATCGCGGTGGGAGTCGCGGCGGGTAGAGGGATCCGAGGGATCGAGGTGACGGTCGGGCCGCTCCGGATTCCGACCTCGCCTACCCTTGCTTCGCTGTTCGGTTGGCTTGAGGATCTGTACCGGATCCTCCTCCGTGCCGGGCTGTTCCTCTACGGCCTGCTCGAAGATCTCTATCGAATCCTCCATCTCGCAGTGGTCGTTCAGGCGGCCCGGGTCACCGGGATTCCCCTCGGCGGCGTGTTCGTCGGGATCCTCCTCGGGATCGTTGTCTACGCCACCATCGCGTCGCTCCGGCGACGCCCATCGACCGAGGGCGCGGGCGTCGTTCGCATCACCGTCGTGAAACCCCCGACGACCCCAACCTCACCGCCCGCGACGAACGCCTCCACCCCACAGCCATCCCCTCCCGTCCCGGTGACCGTCTTCGGCCGGAGCGGCAGCACGGTCGTCTGGATGAAGGGGGCGGGAGAACACCCCTCCCATCCCCTGCCCCGCGCTCGCGGATTCATCGTCGTCCTGATCGTTTCGTTCATCGTTTTCGCTGTCCTGATCCTCCACTACTACCGGCTCCTCTTCGGCCACTACGATCACCTGGTCGCGATCGTCGGCGGCTTCGTCTACTGGCCGCTACCGTGGCCGGGGGTCTACGCGGTCAGTGTCTCGAAGCTGATCGTCCCGGATTACATCTTCCCGATGTACCTCGCGGGAATGGCCGCCTTCGCGATTGCGAGCGGCCTCGTTTACCATCGACCGGCCCTGCCGGCGCGCCGGCGGGTGCTCGCCCTCGTGGTCGTCCTCACCTACGTCGGGGTGATGCTGGTCATCGACTCACTGTTCTTCACCGTGCCCGGCGCGACGTTCCGGAACTTCGCGCTGATCGTCCGTGCGTTCACCGGCGGCCTGTTCCTCGCCCTTCTGACCTTCTGCGCCATCTTCCTCCCGGTTCCCCAGCGGATCCGCCCTCGTTTTTCCCGGGACCGCCGGGCGATCGGCCGATTCTTTGCGGTCGCGCTTTGCTCGGTCGCGCTCGCGGCCACGGGCCTCCTGCTCCTCACCTACTTCCTCCACTTCGGAGGAATCTTCCTCACGTTCACGATGCTTCTCCTCCTGCCCCTCTTCGCCTACGAGGTCTTCGGCGCCCTCGCCCGGCCGGGGTACTTCCGCGCTGTCCGACGCGATCACCTCCCCTCGGTCCAGGAGTACCATCCGTCCGTCTCCATCATCGTCCCGGCGTACAACGAACAGGAGTGGATCGTTCAAGTCATCGAGCACGCCGACACGGCGGCGGGTCTCTACCCGGGCACCACGGAGATCATCATCGGGAACGACGGGTCGACCGACCGGACCCTCGAGCTCGCGCGGGGAGCGATCGGACGCCTGCAGCACGCCCGCGGGTTCGTCGTCAACCTGCCCCACGGCGGGAAGTCCAACGCCCTGAACGGGGCGCTGGCCATTGCCTCCGGCGAGATTGTCATCCGGTGCGACGGCGACACGTTCATCTCGGAGAGGACGGGATTCTCCGCGCTGATCCCGCACTTCGCGAACCCCCAGGTCGGCGCCGTGCAGGGAGCGATCCACCCCCGGCAGAAGCGCGGGTGGACGCGCAAGCTCCGGGCACTCGAGATCGCGTGGATGCACTACTTCCTGCGCCCGGCGGGGATGGGGACGCGATCGGCGGAGGTCGTGGACGGGCTCTTTTCGGCGTTCCGGCGGAAGGAGCTCTCGGCGCTGGGCGGGTACGTCCCCTGGAACGGGGAGGACACGGAGATCTCGATCCGGCTCCAGAGGCTGGGGTACTTCGTCCGGATCGAGTTCGGTGCGGTCGCCCTCGAAGACGTTCCGAAGGACTACGATGCCCTCCGGCGCCAGCGGGTCCGATGGGCCCGCGGGATCCTGATGGCGAACGGCCAGCACTACCGCTCGATGATCGGGCCCACACCCGAGTTCGCGGGACTCGGTGTGCTCTTCTGGCTCCTCATGTACATACGCTCGGGCGTCCGCAGCCTGGTCTACGTATTCCTCGCACTGCTCATCGTGATCCTCGGTGTCCCAGCGCTCGTAGATACGGCGTACCTGCTCCTCATTGCGATCCTCCTGCGGGCGGTGCCGATCGGCTACTTCCTCGTCAAGATTCGACGCCCGGACATCCTCCCGTGGATCCCGTTCTTCCCGATCGGCAACGTGATCAAGCAGACGTACCGTTTCGAAGCGTACGGCCTGCTCGGCCCGTCGGCGGTCCAAGAATACATTTAGGCGTTGGAGCACCGGGATTCGTAGTCCGCCGGGGCGAGACCCCGGGCGGTCGGGCGCGTTCAACGCCGGACTCGCGCGGCGCGAGAGCTATGTACCCGTTGCGCACGGCTGCGCTCCCTTCGAAAGAGCGGCCAATCGTGCCCAAGTGCGACGGCTCCGCGCTCGTTCGGCTGAGCGGGACGGGCGTGGCCCGCGAGTTCCCCTCGCTCGAAGCAGGGAGAGGGTTCAGGCCCGTGAGGAGGACCATGCTCGCCGGAGGAATCGTCCAGTTCACCAACTCAGCCGGGGAAACCGAGGTCGTGCCGGGAGAGGGCGAGGATCCGTTGAACTGCCACGCCGTCACGGTTCGGTAGATCGAAAGCCGATCCGAGAGGTTCAGGGCGAACCCGACCGAGCTGTTGGTGTTGACCAGGAGGAGGCTTCCGAGGTTGGCGGTGCTATTCCCCCCTTGGGCGGCGAGCAGGCCGGGAATCGAGGCGTTCACTCGGAGCTGAACGGCGAGCGCGCCGAGCCGGCTTTCGAGCGCTTGGTACAATGCGAGCGATGCGGAACCGGCGCCGGTGGGCCCGAGCCACGCCCCGGGAGTTACCCCCTGAAAGTCGAAGTAATCGAGGCTGACGATCGGGAGGGAAAGTGCCTGAACGATCTCCGCCGCGACATACGTGGCGAGGTAACCGCCAGAAAGGGCGGTCGCACTGGTGAGGTCGGTGCCGGTCTGGAATTCATCGACGAGGAGGGTGAGACGACACGATGGGCACGCTTGCTGCATCACCGATTGCGCGTTCTCGACCCGGGCGGGAAGCCCGGACATGGTCCCTCGCAAAGTCGAGAACCATGCGGAGATGCCGGAGAGGTAGGTAGCGTTCCCGGCGGGGTAGACGTGGATCGCCATCGCCGAAAGGTTCGGCCCATCGAGCTCGAGGGTCGGATCGAACCAGGTACTCACATCGGAGGCTCCCGTTCCGATCCCGCCGATCCCGATGATCCCCGTGACCGGGTCGACGGCGCGGATCGCCCGGACGTAGCTCGCCACTACGGTCGCGTACTCCTGCGGGGTCACGGTCGAGTTCTGCGAAGGCTGCCAGTCCGGCCACGGTATGCCGAAGTGCGACCAGAGGGCTGGCTCGTTCCCGATCTCCCAGTAGGTCGGGTGGAACCCGAGGGTTGTCTCGGTGTAGGAGACGATCGCGGCCGCCAGCGACGCGTTGTCGATCTCCGCGGGAAGGGTGATGACCGAGCGGCAGGAGGTCGACTGGCACCACGCGACGAACTCGCCGAGCGAAGTGGCGGCGGGGAGGGGCTGTCCCGAGTCGGTATAGATCACTCCTTGGCCACCGTTCGCGATGGGGTCGTACCGGTCCCCCAGGGCGCCCCCGGGCCATCGGACGAGCCGTACCCCGGTCGAGTTGAGCTCGGCGAGGGCGCTCGCCGTCAGCGCGAAGTCCGGTCGGAGGTTGACTCCGAGGAAGCCGGAGTACAGGGGGACCGCCGAGCCGTTGGTCTCGCCAAGCGATGCGGGGACGATCGGAAAGGTGGGGGTTGGCGGCGAGGGCGAGGGTACGGTGCTCACCACGAAAAGTATCGGCACCACGATGACGAGCCCGGTGAGGACCGCCGCGAGCACGATCCACCGGCCGCGATGGGGGTGGCCGGGAGGTCCGAAGATGCTATCGAAAAAGCTGACGCGGCTCATGGGGTTCAGAACAGGGAAGAGAGACGCGCCGCCAGTACATGTTCCCGACTATCTGCGCACGGAGGGGATTCCCGGCAATTCGGCAGGGCCCTGAGCTTCGACTCCCCGAACCCCGGGGCGCAAGGCGGGATCGGGGCGATGATCGGCCGATCAGGATCGCGGAGAAGCGAGGAAGGCTTGTCGATGATGGGGTCCCTCGTAGCGGACCGCAGCGTAGCGGCAGAGACCCTCCGCGTTCGGCTCGCAGCTCCCGCAGTTCCGCTCTGCAGGGACCGGTGCGCGGACGGAATCGGCGCGAATCTGGCCGAGGACGACTCGGAGCCATCGTTCTTCCGCGTCGTCGTAGGGGATTTTGACCCATCCCTGCCGTTCCCCCGCGCCGGCGGTGTCCCCGTAGAGGACGAGCCCGTGCGAGGGCCGGCGGCCGAACGTCGCGTGCACGAGTCGGCACTCCGCGATCACTTGGACCGTGTCGAACAGTCGGCCATGCGCCTCGTGGTACCCGACGAAGAGGTGCGTGGCCTTGTACTCGAGCGGAATGAATTCCCCGGTTTCGCGAAGGATGACCAGGTCGGGTCGACCCGACAGGCCCAGCTCGGGGTCGATCAGGTTGAGATGCCCGTTCGTGAATCTCGGGTCCTTGTGGACCCGATCGGGAGGAAAGAGGACCGGGAGGTCGACCTCCCCCTCGTCCTCATAGACGAGGCAATCGCCGTCCGAGACGTCGAGGCATCCTTCGTTCACTTCAAGGTGGCCGAGGGGAGGCGCGAGCATCGGCGAGTGCCGGAGCGGGACGACGTCGAGCGGGGTCCGAACCGGCGGGGGTGCCCTGCCGACGGTCCGCGCGTGGAGTCCCCTCCCCAGCTCCATCTCGTACGGGCAACGGAAGTAGGTGACGAGCTCGTGCGGCGTCAGATGCTCGAGAGCCGGGGTCGCGAGTGGGACCAGCATCGGCCCGGGCTGCAACACCCGGGCTAAGAAGGTGCTCTTCGACGAGCAGCCGAACCGACGGCGATCCCCCGTACCCTCACCCCTGCCGCCTCCTACCGCGATAGCTCGGCAGCGAGCCGTTCTCGTTCCAGCGGGGGAATCCGGGAGGGGCCCAACAGCTCGAGCAGGAGCTCTCGGTCGGTGCCGCGAACCCGTAGAAGGTCTACGATCGCACGGACGGCCGTAGCCCGACTCCTCTCGGCCGCCCGCACCAGAGCGTACTCGGGCCGGGTGACGCGGACCGGCCGTCCCTCGAACGTCACGGGCTCAAGGCGCGCCACCCCGGCCTTTCCACTCCACTCCTCGAACGGCCGGATCTCTCTCGGTTCGAGCGGCACTGACCACTCCACCCGTACCCCTTCACGGAACGTTCCGACGAACGCGCGGGCGGCCCGGACGATCCCCGAACCGGGCCAGTCGGTCGGTCCCACGGGCTCGATCAGGTACTCGGCGAGGAGCGCTGCGATCCGGTCCACTCCGGCCCGGGTCGTGCCGAGGTCGAGGTCTCGGGGCTCGAGCCGAGCGCCGAGGAGCCAGGCCGCCCCCGACCCTCCGATGTACCACTCTACCCCTTCCCGCTCGAGCGGCGGACCGATCCGCTGCACGACCTCCCGGAGTCCCATCTCGAGCGCGACCGATCCCCCCTCGTAAGTCTGGCCGATCATCGTCTCCAGGACGAAGCGCCCCCGGTTGTATGCCTGGCGGACGCGGGGGGCCTCGGACTGGGGAAGGAGGAACCGCCGGTGCCAGCAACCGGGGCCCCCGAACATGCACGGCGAAGGAGGGTGGACGTACCCGTACGTGTCGAGCGGTCCCTTGGGGGGACCGCCCGCGTCCGAGCCACCGTCCTGGGCGTGGAATGTGAACGTCGTGCCGTCCCTCACCGGGTCGAGGGAGAGCTGGTGGAGGTACCCGCCTCCCAGATCGGGGCCCGAGAGCATCTGAGCGTGCACGATCGGTCCGGTGGGTCCTAAACGCGGGAGCGGTCCGGCGCTCAGCTCGGCGGGGGTCGAATCACGAGCCCCGCGGGAACGGGGATCGGGCCGACGGTGAGATCGATGGTGTGTTCCTTCCGCCGCGCCACGAGGTATGTCCCGCTGGTCAACGACTTCCACACACCGGGCTCACGGTCGAAGGGTTCACTCCCGACGAGCAGTCGGTGCGGGCTTGCCTGGTACGTCATCTCGTAGTACCGCCGGGATTCGTCGAAGAGTCCGGTGCCGTGGTCACCGGTCCACATGCAGAACGCCCAGAGCTCCTCGGGGCTCCGCGAGAACAGGACATTGAGCCCCGAGAAGGGGGGGATCTCGGTCTGTTTCGTCCCCTGCCAGACCCGCACGAGGTCCTCGACTGTGTGGGCGAATCCCAGGAGCGGGTCCCCGACTTCCTGCGTATTCCGTACTAGGAGCCAGAACAGGACCTCACTGTCGTTCACACCGTGGACCTTGGGCTCGTGGACGCCGAGCATCGGTCGGGTCTCGGTCGGGAAGGAGATCGCGCCGTTGTGCTCGAACAGGATCGTGTGGGCTTCGAACGGCTGGGAGTTTTCGAGCGCGATGAGCTTCTCGTAGGGGAGCTTCATCGGATTGCTCGCGTGTCGCAGATGCCCGAAGACGACCGGCCCGCGAGCCTCACGCGCAGCTGCGAGGTACCGGTCCAGCTCGGTCGGCGCGCTCGCCTGGCCCGTTCCCTTCACGACACGCGCCCGCCCACCATCCTGAAACCAGCCGATCCCCCAGCCATCCTTCTGAGCCTTCTCGGGCGAAACGTGCGCCTGGGCGAGGAGGGAACGGTCCGACTGAACGAGCCAGTGCTCGGCCGACTCCTCCTTCGTGGCCAACAGTCCCAACATCCGGCACATCGGTGGCCCTCACCGCAGAAATGTAGATAACCCCCGCCGACCCGAGGACGCCCTCACCCCCGCACCAGCAACCCTTTTTTAGGCCCCCTGGGCTAGTTTGTCCCTCAGGAGGGCTGCGATGGTCGCGATCGAGGTCACGCCGTCGGCACGGGACCAGGTGCTGCGCATCATGGAGAAGCAGGGGAAGCCCGGCTCCGCGCTCCGTCTGTACGTCCAGGGTGGCGGGTGCTCCGGCCTGACCTACGGAATGTCGTTCGACAAGCAGGAATCGGGCGACGAGGTGGCCTACCGCGACCAGGGCCTTATCGTGGTCGTGGACAAGGCGAGCGCCCCGCTGCTCGATGGCGTGAAGGTCGACTTCCTGCTGGGACTTGAGGCGTCAGGGTTCAAAGTCTCGAATCCAAACGCGACCCACACCTGCTCGTGCGGGAAGTCGTTCTCGACCTAGAGCGGCTCACCCCGCGGTAACCGGCTTTTTATAGCACCCCTATACTTTGATTCTCGGGGTTGTCAAGGAGGGCCCTCGTCATGAGCGATAGTCGGATACAACTGGAAGTAACGAAGGAAGCGCAGGACCAGGTCCGGGACATGATCAAGGCCCAGAAGCCCGGGACCGCGGTCCGCGTCTACCTCCAATCCGGCGGTGGCGGCGGCTGTGGCTGCGGCTCGGGCGGGGGCGGATGCGGCTGTGGGAGCGGGGGCGGCGGAGGTCCGTCGTTCGGGATGGCGTTCGACAAGCCCCGCAACGGCGACCAGGTCGTCCAGGTCGATGGGTTCTCGATCGTGGTCGATGACCTGAGCGCCGAGCTCTTGAACGGCGCCAAGATCGACTTCGTCCAGGACCTGAACCAGTCCGGTTTCAAGATCACCGCGCCGAACGCGCCGGCCGGCCCCGAAGGGGGCGCGTCCGGTGGCGGGTGCGGCTGCGGCTCCGGCGGGTGCGGCTGCGGGTAACCGCGGTCGGTCCAACCCATTCCCTTCTTCTCCGACCGTCACGTCCGCCGTTCTTATCGGACGGGCGGCCATCGTCCGGCGATGCCGAAAGGCGACCGCTCCGAAGACACCGGGTCGGCCGAGATCCGGGATTTCGACCGGCGGCTGGACGCCCGAATACTCGAGCGCGGATCGCGCAAGGATGAGCGATGCCCGCGGTGCGGAATCGTCGGGTTCCGTTGTGTAGCGGACTCCGAGATGGTCGCTCTCTACGTCTGTCGAAAGTGCGGATACCAGTCGCAGATCCTTCACGAAAGCCGGGTCCCGGTCGAACCTCCGTTCCGTGAATATCGGGAGTCCCGTCGGTTCCGATCGACGACGGAGGACTCGTCGGGGGAGCCGGACGCCCGGGGGGATGAACCGGGGTAATGGACGGAGCCGATCGCGACGCCGCGTCCCGGAAACCCGGGGCTCTCCAGACGGAGCGGGGGACGCTCGGCGCAATCCTTTCCGAGTGCCGTTGAATCCGGCGCTCTCTACAAGCCTTATCGATTTTCGACGATGATGAGCTCTAACGGAGCTCGATGAGCTTCGTCGCGAGTTCTCTACAGCGTGTCCGCCCATCCACCGGGGAGGATCCGGCGCCGACCCCCGAGATCGAAATCACGGGGCGGCGGGAATTGACATCGGACGAGCGGGAGCTCGCCGGAACGATTTTCGCTGAGTTCCGCGCCGACCCCCGCTACCATCGATTCGTGCTCGGATGCCTCAACTGCGGGGAGTGCACGAGCGGTTGCCCCGCCGCGAGATTCTACGACTTCTCCCCACGCGAGATGGTCCAGGTCGCACAGAACGGCGACGCGACCACCCTGTGGGACGCGATGCAGGAGAAAATCTGGGCTTGCTGCCAGTGTTACTCGTGCACCATGCGCTGCCGGTTTGGCAACGACATCGGGGGCATTATCAACGTGATGCGGGAGCTCTCGGTCGTCCACGGCCTGGAGTCGACTCGGAGGGCCCTGGCCCCATTCCGACGCACCTTCACGCTGCTCGGGACAATCGGGACCCAGCTCGCGCCCGACATGATTCAGCCGGAGTTCTTCCGGGACTGGGGCCCCGCCGCGACCGCCACGGAAGCGGACTGGGGCGTGCCGCTCGAGATCCTTCGAAAAGCGATCCCCGTGGACGTACTGCAGACGACGCGGGCCGCCTGGGAGGTGTCGGTCCAGACCTCGCTCGAACTCTTCCGCATCTACGAGGAGGCGGGGGTCCTCGACATGCTCCGCGCGGTCGATCCCGACCTCGTGGAGATGCTGGTCGACCTCGTCGAGGAACGGCGCGAGGAGTTCGAGGCCGCACGGGAACGGTATCGGAACGAGCTCGAACGCATGCGCGGCCCGGTCGCGACCTTCCCGGGGTGAGGGAGGCGATGCTCGATTCGGGTGAGTTCCGGGCACTCTTCCCCAATCGCCCACGGCCGCCCGGAGGGCCCGGCCGGACCGTCGCCGATCTGCGCGAGGAGATGGAGCGCCTCGAAAGCGAGGGCGAGATCATCATCCATCGCATCCGACCGGAGAACCGGCCCGTCCGCGTGACAAATCTTGTGGGACGCACGAAGCAGATCCCGACGGACCGGCTCTGGCATCACAAGTCCTGCGGCCAGTGTGGCAATATCCCTGGGTACCCCTCGTCGCTCCTCTGGCTGATGAACGCGACGCACCGGACCTACCTCAACGAACCGCATCAGACTTCGTGCACCGCCTGGAACTACCACGGCACCGCGACCTCGAACCCCGTCGCCCTCGCCGCGGTCGCGGCCCGGAATTTCCACCGGGCGTACGAGACGGATCACTTCCCCCTGATTCACTGCGGCACGAGCTTTGGCGACTACAAGGAGATGCGAAAGCTCCTGATTGAGGACGGCGAGGTCCGAAAGAAGGTCCGCGACATCCTGCACCGGATCGGCCGCGAACTCGTGCTCCCCGAGGAAATCGTCCACTATTCGGAGTGGCTCCATGTGATGGCCCCAGAGATTGTCGCGCGGCAGACGCACGACATGCGCGGGATCGTCGCCGCGGTGCACGAGCCGTGCCACTACTACAAGATGGTCCCGGAGGACGCGGTCTACGACGAGCGCGTGTACGCGGGTCAGCGCCCCGCCGTGCCAACGGGGATCTTGCTGGCTCTCGGGGCGACCGTCGCCGATTACTCCACGTGGTACGACTGCTGCGGGTTTGGTTTTCGCCATATCCTGGCCGAGCGCGAGTTCAGCCGCTCCTTCGCCAACGAACGCAAGATTCGACCGATGGTGGAAGAGGCGCACGCCGACGTGGCGATCACGAGCGATACCGGATGCGTCACTACGCTCGACAAGAGCCAGTGGATCGGCAAGACGCACGGATTCTCCTACACTCTCCCGGTACTCGCGGACGTGCAGTTCGCGGCGCTCGCACTCGGAGCCGACCCCTACCGGATCGTCCAGCTCCACTGGCACGCCGTTTCGGCGGAGGATCTCATGACGAAGATGAGAATCGATTGGAAGACCGCGAAGGCGGAGTTTCGCGAGTACCTGCAACGTCTCAAGAACGGAGGCAGCCCTGAGCTCCTGTACCCGGCCCGGGAGCCGATCGAGCGGTTCTTCGCGATCAACAAGGGTCAGGTACCCCCGGAGCCCGATCCCGGCCCGTCGCCGTCCTCCAAGGCCGTTCCGACCGACGCGAAGGGAGGTTCTCCGTGAACCCGATCCTCGTGCTCGGAGGCGGGCCGGCGGGCCTGAGCGCGGCCGCCGAGCTGGGGACCCTCGGAGCGCCGACCCTCTTGGTCGAGCGCGAGAAGTTCCTCGGGGGCAATCCGGAGCGCTGGCGCTACTCCCTCCTCGTACCCGATCTGAAGCCGACCGCGGAAGTGCTGGGCGGCCTCCTCCGCAGGGTGGGTGAGGATCCCCGGATCGAACGGCGGCTCTCGACCGTCATAACGAAGGTCGAGCCCGCTTCGAAGGGGTTTCGGGTCACCCTGCAGACTGCCGGGGCCGAGGAGCAGCGCGACGTTTCCGCGGTGGTCGTAGCGACCGGCTTCGAACACTTCGATCCGCATCGGAAGCTCGAGTACGGCTACGGCCGGTATCCCGATGTGATTGACTTCAAGGATCTGGAGGGAATGATCACCGACGACCGGATCCTGCGGCCTTCCGATGGGAAGCCGCCCCGTCGGATCGCCTGGATCCTGTGCGTCGGCTCGCGGGACGTTCAGGTGGGCAACCCGTGGTGCTGCCGCCTGGGGTGCGCGGTCAGCATCAAGCAGGCGGTGGAGGTCCGCAAGCGGCACCCCGAGATCGAGGCCTACGTCTACTACATCGATATCCGGACCTACGGCCTCTGGGAAGACCTGTACTGGAAGGCGATGGAGGAGTACGGCGTCAAGTTCATCCGGGGCCGGGTGGGTCACGTGACTCTCGCGGAAGGGGGGTCGAGGCTCCTCGCGGCCGGCGAGGATACCCTTCTGAGCCGTCCGACGGAGGTGCCGTTCGACATGATCGTTCTCGCGAGCGGCATGGAACCCGGCCGTGGCACGACCGAGGCCGCCCGGCTCTTCGGCCTGAAGGTGGGACCCGAGGGGTTCCTCGCCCCGGAGGTCTCCGACCTCAATCCCATCGACTCCGGCGTGCCCGGGGTCTTCTACGCGGGCGCTGCGACCGGCCCCAAGGCGATCGTCGACTCGGTGACGGAGGGGATGGGGGCGGCGCTGCGCGCCTACCAGTATGCTCGAGACTGAACCCCGGTTCAACGCCTCGTTCGGCGGCACGGACCCGAGCCGAGTGGCGAGGGCGCTCCGCGAGTGCGTGATTCCCTGCGGGGTCGTTCCGTTCCGCCGGCTCGAGGCGACCGTCGGTGGCAAGCTCGCGGCCGCGCGGGCTCTCGAGCGACTTCCCGCTGACCGGTTCTCCGAGGAGTTCGTCGGGGTCGTCTCGGGGGTCGTTTCGGCACGCCGTCACGCGGTGGCCATCGTCGACGGAACCCCCCAAGAGGAAGTCCGTGCGATCCTTCGAGAAGCGAGGGAAGGCCGCCTCGGACCGGCCGACGTACCCTCGACCGCGGAACGGCTCGTCGGAGGACCGCGCGAGATCCGGCGGGATCTAGCGAGCGAGCTCCTCCATGCGGCAGCCCCGGACCGCACCGCGCTGCTCGCGCGGTGGGTCTGGAACCCGGAGCGGGGCACCGGTGTCCTGGCTGAGTTCGGCGGACCGCCGCCAGAGAGCTACCCGGAGACCCAAGCCCGGCTGGGTGAACTCCGCCTCGCGCTCGCGACCTTTGGGTTTCCCTCCACTTCGTTTGCAACGGTCGACGCGGTGCTGGCCCTCACGTACGCCCGCCGGCTCGGCCAGACGACGGAGAACGAGCTATCGGGGAGAGGGGTGGGGGACCTCCTCCCCGGCCGCTTCCTGCTCGCCACTATGATCCTCGGCGTCCGGAGGTGCGCGGCCGATGCCGATTGTTGAGAAGTCCCTGGTCGAGGTGGATCGAAACGATTCGGTCAAGCTCGATGGGATCGACGTGTCGGGCGACTGGAGCGCGTTCCTGCGATCGCGCGTGGTAGCCGACCTCGACCCGTGCATCCTCGATTGGGTCAAGGACCAGCCCCTCGGGAGCACGATCACGCGGTGCTGGCAGTGCGGGACGTGCACCGCGAGCTGCTGCCTGCACACCGACTACGGGATGGCCGAATTCAATCCCCGGTACTTCCTCTATCTAGCCAAGATCGGCTACGCGACGGAGCTGCGCCGGTACACCAATACAATCTGGCGATGCCTCTCGTGCAACAAGTGCGTCGAGCGCTGCCCGAAAGGGGTCAAGGTGGAAGAGGTCGTCCACGCGATCGGTCGGTACCTCCGGGTCACGGGAGCAGCGCCGGAGAGCCCGGCGGACCGGTTCGACCGCGCGTTCACCGAAAACCTCCTCGATCGCGGGATTCTCGACGAAGTGGCCCTCTTCCGGACGTACGAACGACTCGAAGGGCGCCGGACCCCACTTCGCGAAATGCTGCGAATGGGAGTCCGCCTGTTCTGGTCTGGCCGTCTGCGCACCGGCCCGTTCGCGAACCGGACGCGGGGTTGGAATCGCATGCGTGAAGTCCTCCGCGCGCGGCTCGCCGAGGACGAGCGGCGTGCCCTCTCCACGGCATCTCCCGTCCGGGCCGGGGCTGGAGGGACGCGGTGATCGCGGCCCGCGGCGTCGCCGACCCAACGCCAGCTTACTACCCCGGTTGTTCCCTCGATGGACTCGGAAACCCTTACGAGGTCAGCGCCCGGCAGGTTCTCGCACACCTCGGACTCAAGCTCGAGCGCATCGTCGACTACAACTGCTGCGGTGCGACCGAGGTGAAGAACCTGAGCCACGACGTCTCGCTCGCACTGCCCTCGCGCAACCTCGCGCTCGCCCGGGCGCGCGACCATCACGAGGTCGTCGCGGCGTGCAGCGGGTGCGTCTATTCCCTCGCCCGCGCGAACGAAGCGATCGCGGACGAGCCGACCCGCATGCGAATCAACGCACTACTCGAAGAAGGAGGGGCCCCAACCTACGACGGCGGTGCCTCGGTCCAGCACCTCCTCGAGTTCATCTACCGGCGCGCGGGACCCGAACGGGTGCGCGCCGCAGTACGGCGACCCCTCACGGGCCTCACCGTCGCTCCGTACTACGGGTGCCTCTATACCCGCCCGAGGTGTTACACGGGCGTTGGAAAGCTCGCAGGGACCGACGACCCGATCCACCCCCACTTCCTCGACGAACTTCTGGTCGCGTGTGGGGCGGACGTGGCTCGCGACTTCCGTGCGAAGACGATCTGTTGTGGCGGCGGACACGCCCTGAGCGACCTCGACGTCTCAGTTGCGTTCAGCGCGTCGATCCTCGCAGAGGCGCGGCGAGCCGGCGCCGATCTCGTCGCCACGATCTGCCCTCTCGGGGAGATCAATATCGAGAACAACCTGGACCGGGTCCGCGCGGCATACGGTGCGGAGGTCGTCCGCCCGGTCGCCTACTTCACCCAGCTCATGAGCCTCGCCTTCGGGGCGAGCCTCCGAGAGGCGCGCCTCGCCGACAACTTTTCCCGACCCGATCGCCTCCTGCGCTCCCGTGGGTTCACCTGAAAGGAACTACGATGGCGCGGCTCGAGGGATGCGAGTTCCCTGAGGATCGGGCCTATTTCATCGAACGGACCCAGTGGATCTGGGTTAAGGTCGATGGAGACCGCGTCACCATCGGGGCCACCGACCCCGCCCAGACGCGCGCCGGAAGGATCCTCTATCTTCGAATCAAGCCCGTCGGGACCGTCCGAGAGCGGGGAAAGCCGGTCGCGACGGTCGAGAGTGGGAAGTGGGCCGGACCGATCGTGGCGCCAGTGGCCGGCACGATCGTGGAGGTGAACCCCGAAGTCGAGAAGAATCCGACGCTCCTCAACACCGACCCGTATGGGCGCGGATGGATCGTCCGGATGACGCCGTCCGTTCCCGCGGAACTGGCGACACTTCTTCCCATTGACGCGGCTCTCGTGCGGTTCCGGGAGATCATCGAGAGGGATCACATCCGATGCACACGAGGCTCGACCTAAGGGAAGACCGATGAGCGACCGCGACACCTCGAATCCTCCGACGGAACCGACCGCGAAGAAGATCCTGATGCTCGTGACGACCGGGCCGGAGGAACCGGACAAGACCTACGCTCCGTTCTACATCGCCGCGCTCATGGCGGCGATGGAGATCGATACCACGATGTATTTCCTGATGCACGCGCCCGAGCTTCTTCGCAAGGGTGCGGCCGAGAAGGTGCCGCTCAAGAAGGGAGGGACACTCCAACAATTTGTCGACATGGCCGTTGAAAATGGGGTCAAGTTCCTTGCTTGCGCCGAGAGCTGCCGGGATCTGTGCGAGATCCCACCGGAGGAGCTGATGGACGGCGTGAAGCTGGTTGGGTCCGCGACCATGGCCGACCTTGCGCTCGACGCCGACACCGTGATCTCGTTTTGAGGATCGGATCACTCACGTCCCTGGGTCCCCGCGCTAGTCGAACCCCGGTACCTTCCGAATCTCCTTTTGGAAGTCGGCTCCTATACGTCCCCCGATCGGTATCGCTCGTAGACCCCCGGTGGACCCCGGGCCCACGAGATACGCTTCCCGCAGTTCCGAACCTTCTACGATCCCGATGGAAAGCTCTCCCCGAGCAGTGCCGTCCAGGACCAAGAGGCCGTGCGGGCCGGCGACACGAATGCGGCGGCGTAGGCGCCCCGCGGGAGTCGAAGAGGCGGGTAGATCGCGCCACGACCGATCGTAATGGTGAGGCACCGTCTCGGCGCGGAAATAGTGCTCCTCCTCTGCGGTGGCCCGGTCGGGCTCCAGCCGAAAGAGGCCGGCCGCGCGGAACCCCTCGATCAGAGCCGCGGTGAGCGCCTTCCAGTCTGGAGGGCCCCCCGTCTCGCCCTCCCACGAAGTGAGCCACCGCCGAACCTCGCGTCGCAAGAGGGATCGGAGGGCGGGATGCGGCAGGCGAAAGAGGTCTGCCATCGCCCGGTGGTCCGTCCGGCCCAGGAGATCGCCCGCGATGAGATGGGCGTCCGCCCAGTCACCGCCTGAATTGCCAGAGATTTTTCGTCCACCGACCGTGAGATCGCTGGGGGGACGGATTTCCGCGGCGAGCCCCTGAGACCGAGCCGCGTGCAGCGGGCCCGCGAGAAACCGGGGGAGGTCGGACGGACCTCCACCGCTCCTCCCGGCCGTCCGGTATACGAGGTAGTAGAGCAGTTGGCCGGAATCGAGGTAGGCCGTGCCTCCTCCTTCGACGCGGCGGAAGACCGGGATGTGATGACGATCGAGGAACGCCGGATCAATCTCCTCCTCGTAGGATTGGTGGAAGCCGAGCGAGACGAACGGGGTCTCGGTTCGGACGACGAGGAGCGTGTTCGGAACGTCACCGCGACCGACCGAAGGGGCCACCGCCTCCGCGAACCCCTGCGCACGCACCGGCTCGCACGAACCGAGGTTGAGGAGACGCCAGACCGGCAGATCCTCCAGGGCGGGGTGAGCGGTGGGAGCGATCAACGAGCCCGCTCCGACCGGCGCGCCGACTGTTCCGCGATCCTTTCGAGGGCACCGGAGCGGGTCGGCCGCATCCGGTAGAGCCAACCGGCCCCGTACGGGTCACGGTTGATCGCCCTCGGGTCCGCGAGCAGGGAGGCGTTGGTCTCGATCACCGTCCCCTCGACCGGAAGCGACAGGTGCCAGACACACTTGTCCGACTCGAAGGTCATCGCGTACTCAGAGGGGTCGTACCGGCGGCCGACCTCAGGTCCCCGGTAGAACGCGAACGAACCGTTGCGACGCTGAGCGACGTCCGTGAACCCGATCACGTACGATCCGTCTCGCTCGCACCGGAACCACAGATCCGTTCCGAGGGCACGCACTGGCCCCCGACCTTGGGACGAGCGACGGGATCGCGGGGTCATCGCGCTTCCCTTCGTCTCTGGCGCCGTTACTTGTGCTCGAGGACGAATCGGAACGTTCCGGAGTCCGCGGACTTCTCCCGCAGGGGATGACCGCTTCGGAAGGAAAAGGCCGCAAAGTCCAACGGAGCGATGGGGTCATCTGCAAGCACCTCCAGCCGCTCGCCGGGCTGGAGGGTGTTCAGTATCTCCCGAGCCTTCAACACGGGCAGTGGACAGGCCAATCCGCGTGCGTCGAGTCGTGCTTTGATCGGAGGGTCAACCACGCCGATGGACCTCCCGCCCGAACGAGCTCCGAGGGGCTATTTTGAGGTTGGGGTGAAATGCTCTCGACTGAACGACACGGTTCCCTGTCGAGAATCCCTGCCGGCCCGGGGTACGGGCCGGCCGGTTCCCTCGTTCAGCGATCGACAAGCGCCTGACTCGCTGGGGAGTATCGGTTCCCCGCGGCCCATCCCTTCGGGACCGCCGCTTCGATCTCGGCGAGGTCCGCCTTGGCCAGGCGGATCTCCGCGGCCGCGAGGTTCTCCTCGAGGTACTTCCGCCGCTTCGTACCTGGGATAGGCACGATATCCTCCCCTTGGGCCAGGAGCCAGGCGAGGGCGAGCTGCGCCGGAGTGTGCCCCTTCCGCTTCGCGATCTCGGCGAACCGGTCGACCGCGGCGAGGTTCGTTCCGAGGTTTTCAGGCTGGAACCTCGGGATGTCCCGCCGAAAATCGTTCTCCCCGAACGCGTCGACGGAACGCAAGGATCCGGACAGGAAGCCGCGTCCGAGGGGACTGAACGGCACGAATCCGACCCCGAGTTCCCGGCACACCGGGAGCACTCCGTCCTCCGGGTCTCGTGTCCAGAGGGAGTACTCGCTCTGGACCGCGGTGATCGGGTGTACCGCGGTAGCCCGACGCAGCGTCTTACCGGACACTTCGGATAGGCCGAGGTATCGGACCTTGCCATCTTCGATTAAATTGGCCATTGCCCGCACGCTCTCCTCGATCGGCGTCCGGGGGTCGACGCGGTGGAGGTAGTACAGGTCAATCGTCTGGACCCCGAGGCGCCGGAGGCTCTCATCGCAGGCGGCGCGAATGTGCTCCGGGCTTCCGTCGATCCGACTGGGAGATCCCGCGGCTCCCGGGACGAAGCCGCATTTGGTCGCAAGGAAGACGCGTTCGCGTCGGCCCTGGATGGACCGACCGACCAACTCCTCATTCGTGAACGGCCCGTAGATGTCGGCGGTGTCGAGGAACGTAACCCCGAGCTCGAGGGCCCGGTCGAGTGTCGCGACTGCCTCGGCCGGGTCGGCGGACCCGTACGACTGGGACATCCCCATGCATCCGAGTCCGAGCGCGGAGACTTCGGGACCGTTCCGCCCGAGACGACGATGGAGCATGGCGGAGGGGCCACCGACCCCATCGGCATAACATCTCGGAGCATGATCGACCGACGGCAGCGAACCCGGCGTCGGGCCGACGAGTTTGGCGAAGGGCTCGTCCGAGAGCTCTGGCCCGGTAGAGTTACATCACGAGCGGTTTCCCTTGTTCGTCGGAACCTCAGCAGGTTGCTCGAGGTCTCACCGCTGGCCGGGCTCCCCTGCTCAGGAAAATGGAAGTGGGCCCGGACGGATTTGAACCGTCGACCGACCGGTTATGAGCCGGTCGCTCTAGACCGGACTAAGCTACGGGCCCGCAGGCGGGGAAATCGAGGCGCCGCCGAGCGGAGTTGAGGGCTGGCGGAGAGATTCCGCCGACCTTTCGAACCGCTGACCTTTCGGTTAACAGCCGATCGCTCTACCACTGAGCTACGGCGGCACCGGGGCGGCCGAGCCGGCATCTCGCTAATAGCCTTTCCGGCTCGGAGCCGGGCGACTCTCGCGCTCGGTCGCCTTCGACTTCAGCTGCTGGATGACCTGGGTCATCCGGTCGAGTGAGCTATTGAGGTTTGTCCAGAATTCCTTCGCCTTGTCCGTGACCACCGCCCCGTCCGCCGACGGCTGGATTACACCTTCTCGCTCCAATAAGTGGAGCGAGTACCGGGTCTTGTGAATGGGGAGGTGAAGTGCCTCGCTCAATCGGATGATTCCGATCGGGGGGCTCTTCGACAGTTTCTCGAGGATCTCGACATTACGCGAGAGGAGGTTGATCTCCTCCTCGATCCGGTTCACAAGCTGGGCGGATTCCGTGGGCTCGTTGCCAGTCAGTTCCTCGGTGCGCGCGGCGTCCTTCCCGAACGGCATAGACCCATTCCCGGCACTCGAGAACGCCTACATCAATATATCCGCGGCCCGGCCGGTCTTCCGACTCGGAACGCGCGGGTCACGCGCCGGTCGCTTCGGTCCCCGGGGGTTCGAATTCCGTCGTGGGCGGACGATCTGCACCGAGACGGTGCAAAAGGATGGGCCCGAGGACGGAGGTCGCAATCGACATCACGACGATCGCCGTGTACAAGTCGCCGCTGATCAGTCCCGTGGCGAACGCGGTGAGCGCGACGACGATCCCGACCTCCCCTCGAGGGGTGAGCCCTGCCCCCACACGGAGCGCAGCTCGCCTCCCGAGGTGTCGGGCCTCGGCCGGGGCCCCCGCGAACTTTCCGAGCACCGCGAGCGCGGTCAGCGCCGAAGCGAGCGGCCATACCTCAAGAAGGTCGTTCACCGATACGAGAAGTCCGATTCCGACGAAAAAGAACGGCACGAAGAGCGTGTTGAGCGCTTCGAATTGGCTGCGAAGATCGAATTGGTCCCGAAACTCGGAGATCGCCATTCCGGCCAGGACGGCGCCGAGGATCGACGCGAGCTGAACGGATTCGGCAAGCGCGCTCGCACCGAGACAGAAGAGGAGGGCGAGCACGAAGGCGGCGTTGCGAGTGACGAAACGGGGCCGGGAACCCCGGTTCTGGACCTGTCGACGGATCCATTTGGGCAGAAGGAATAGGAAGAATCCGACGAAGGCCAGGGCGCCGCCGACGATGATCGCGACCTGGTAGACCAGATCGATTGGCCCGTGATGGGTCTCTGCGGTCAGAGCGAGCACCACGGTGAGAAGCGCCGCGCCGACTACATCCTCGATGAGGGAAGCGCCGATGATGACATGGGCCTCGTCGGTGGCGAGGAGGCCGTGCTCTCGAAGGAGCCGGGTCGTAACGGTGAGGGACGCGACCACCAGCGCGGTACCCGCGAAGAGCGCGGCCGGCCATGCGGCGAGGCCCTCGATCCCGAGCACCAGAGCGAACCCCGCCAGAAACGAGATCGTGGTGCCCCAGACCGCCGCGGTCCCCGCGATTCGGGCGAACTTCCGGACGACCGAGGGAACGATCTCGAGCCCGACGGCGAACGCGAGGAACACGACCCCGATCTCGCCGAGTCCGCTCAGCGCGTCGAGATTAACGGTTCCCGAAGCCGTAGCGGGGCTCAGACCAATCCAGCTCTCGAGACGGAACGATCCCCATGTGAGGTTCGCGATCACGATACCCGCGATGATCTCTCCGACGAGGGCCGGAAGGCGCACCCGCAAGGCGACTTCGCCCAGGCCCCGCCCCAATAGGTAGACGAAGAACAGGGCTCCCAGAAGCGGGAGGAAGATCTCCATCCGCGGCTCGGACTCGTAGGGCAATTATGGGCCTTTGCTTTGAGCCTCGAGAGAGGACACGGGACCGCTCTCTTCCGTCCTACCCAAGCATTGCGTCATTCCCACCGCCGCTCGTGGCTGAGTACGCGCGCGTCGCAGGTGAAGGATGATGTATTGGCCATCGATCGTCCGTGGGGTGATCTTGGCTGGATCGAGAGGAACCCGGTGCCCGATGGCTCCTTCAGTCGAAGGATCCCTCCGTACGGTACTTCACCCTAACCGACCTTCTCGGCGAGTCCGAACGATCCGGTGAAGTGAGGTCCGCAAAACAGCAGATCCCGAGGGGCCCCCGGCTGCGGGCGCTTCTTTCAGGCGCCGGACCGGATGGAGGGTTCGGGGTGCACTGGTACAAGAAGTGGGCCGGACCTCACTGGCGCCTCGTCTCTGCGGTGGACCTCGGAGTACCGCCCGAGAATGAGATAGCTCGCCGGGCGGCCGCGTATGTGCTTTCACACCTTCCTCTAATGACAAGAGGACCTTCGAGAGTCGCGGGACGGTTTCGGTTGCATGCGTCCGTGCTCGGTAATCCGGTGGGAGTCTGTTCTCGATTGGGAATGGCCGGTGATCCGCGGGTCCAGCGGATCGCACAATCGCTCGTTACGTGGCAATGGCCCGACGGGGGGTGGAACTGCGATTCCGCGGAGAGTGCGTCGCATTCTTCGTTCTACGAGAGTCTGTCCACTCTTTGGGGGCTGAACGAGTACCTCCGGGTCACGAGTGATAGTGAGATCCGAAAAGGGGTCGATCGGGCAGCCGAGTTCTTCTTACGGCATCGGCTGTTCCGGTCCTGCCGGGGGGACGCCGTCAACAACCCGCAGTGGACGAAGCTCCACTATCCGGTTTACTGGCACTACGACATCCTGCAGGTTCTGCGCGTGCTCGACCAGGCGGGGAAGATCCGAGACCCGAGGACGAGCGACGCCCTCGACCTCCTCGAATCGAAGCGCGCAACGGACGGAACCTGGCATCCGGAAGGCCGCTTCTGGCACCTGGGAGACTCCCTCGCAGCGAACACCGAGGTGGTCGACTGGGGGCAGACCGGGCCAAATGAGATGATCACTCTAAACGCGCTCCGGGTTTTGGTAAGCGCCGGCCGTATCCCCTGATCTCCTTCGGAAGCAACTGTCCCTCCGGAGTTCGTCGCCCTACGAGCGGTGCGGAAGGTGAACGGCTACGAGCTGTCTTCGGTCGGTACCCCGGGTCGCCAGACCGGAGGGCCCGGGCTTGGGTTCCCTGCGACGGATCCCAGCGGCAGGGAGGCCCGCGGGTAGTAAACTCGGTCCAATGTAGAATACAAATAGTTTCAGCCGGGTTTGTCGCGGCCGAAGGCGCTCGCACGCGGACCCACATTCAGCTGCGCACCGACACCGTTCATCAGGCAAGACTCCACGGGTCCGGGGCGGTTTTGGTGGCGTTGCTCTTCCTGCTGTCGGCGTTCGCGATCTCGGTCGCGGTCCCCGTGCCTGCCCGGGCTGACGGGCAGACCTCGGTCGCACCGGTGTTCGTGGACAATTTTACGACGGATACGTCCCTCAATACCGCCCTGTGGCAGATCAACGGGACAGTAGCGCAGAACTTCACTCAGCACAATGCTATCGCCCCGATAAACATCACGCTCGCGCCGACTTTCTCCTCGGCGGGCATGGAAATCGCCCAAGCCACAGGCTCCGGCGAGCTTGGCGCGATGCAGAGCGTCCCGAGCTTCACCCCACCGTTCACGGTGATCGCCCTGGCCGAGGGCATCGAATCGAACGGACACCCGATTATCTTCGGGATCGCCAACCACAACGCGACGTACGGTTACCAAGTCACGGGGAACCTGAACCCCAACGATTGCAGTGCCGAGAAGAACTGTGGCGACCCGTCCACGTGCGGTATCCCCGCCAACTCGTCCATCGGGGCTGGCCAGTGCTACTACGGTATGTACGGCCGGTACGACGCGGGGAAAGTGAACGGCACCTGGGGGAAGACCGCGATGCTGAACTACTCGCCGAGCATCGACGTCATCTACACGATCGAGATCGCGTTGGATGCGAATGGCAGCGGTCAGGTCACCGTCCTCAACGGTACCCAGGTTCTGGGACAACAAACCGGCAAGCTTGGATCGGAGGGCCCGTACTACCTGATCGTGGCTCAGGGGGAAGGGAGCCCCGTCCCCGGACCAGGCGACAATATCGCAGAGTGGAAATCGATCACCGTCACGCCCACCTCGGCGTACGCGGGCTCCCCATCTTCGGGATCTGCGTCTTCGAGTGACTCGTGGATCATCATCGTCCTGGTCTTGGTGATTGTCGCCATCCTCGCCCTCGTGGTCCTCGGACGACGGCGCCGGCGCGGATTCACGGTCCGCGTCCTGGACTCCGGGACGCTTTCCGCCGTCCCCGGGGCCGGGGTCTGGGCCACGGGCCCGGAGAACCTTTCGGGCAGCACCGGAAGTGATGGGCGGATCGCCTTTGGCAGCGTGAAGGACGGCGACTACGCGGTAAGGGCCAGCGCCACGGGATACAACCCTTCGATCCCGGTCACCGTTGCCGTGCAGAAGACCGCCGACCACACGGTGAGGCTTGACCGGCTCGCACCGAGCACGCCCGCGGGCGGGGCCCCTTCTCTGGCTTTCGGGACAGCGGGTCCGACGGCAGAGCCGCCCCAGGTCGTCGCGGTCCCAGCCGTTCCGCCGGTTTCGACCGCGGCGGTTCCCCCTCCGGCGCCGGCTCCAGCCGTCCCCGAGGAGGGAGAGGGATGGGCGGGTGAGAGGATCCGCCAGATCATCCAGACGTTCCAAGCCAAGGGAGCCATTAGCCCCGAGACGGCCCTGACCGCCGACGAGCTGGGACTGTCGAGGATGTTCGTTCGGGTCATGAAACGGCGGCGCGGGAAGACGCGCATCTTCATCGAGGTCAACGGAAAGTACTACCTCGACGAGAAGACCCTGAACGAGGCACGGGAGATGCGTGAGCTCCTGAAGTGAACCGACCGGGCGTCGTCTTCGGGCCAAAGGAAGAGTGTCCAGAGCGACGAACCCTCTGAGGTTGCGAGCCCGAAGCAGTTCCACAACAAACGGGTTCGAAACTGTCACCTGATCCTTGCGACGAAGAACGCTCGAGAGTGCCCAAGGGACCTTTATCGTGAAAGTCGATACACCGCTCGCATGGTCGAGTCCGTCGTTTTTTCTTCGACTTCGGCGGCACGCTAGTGACGTTGCCGCCTCTTCTAAACGAGCCCTGGCGAGTCTGGTCGCAGGTCGCAAAGAGCTTCGAGCTGGACATTCCTGACTCTCGAATCCAGCACGTAAACGAGGAGGCGGACCGACGCTTCGAGGGTCAGATCTACGCGGATCATGGACGGACGGTAGAGTTCTGGCGCCTTCGCGACACCTGGGTCATCGACCGCCTCGGTATCGAGACCCGGAAGGAGGACTTTTTCGATACCGTTCAGACAATCTTCGGTGACCCGTCGTTGGTTGAACTATATCCGGAAACGATGGAGGTTCTGGAGAAACTACGCTCGTTGGGATTCCCGATGGGTATCGTTTCGAATTTTACAGATGCATTGCGAGACGTCCTCGAGTACCATGGCTTGAGCGGGTTCTTCGATACCGTCCATACTCCCAAGAAGTCGGGGCCGAGAAGCCCGACACGCGAGTATTTTCATTGGCCCTACGCCGAGCTCGCCGAAGCCCTGCGGAGGCGGTTCACGTCGGCGACTCATGGCAATCCGATTACGAGGGTGCACGGGCCGCGGGTCTGCGAGCGATTTGGCTCAATCGTGAAGGTGTGATGCCTCACGAGCCGTGCGAAATGATTCGCGATTTGCGCGATCTCCCACCGAAGTTGACTCGGTAAGGTTGTTACCGTAGTCTTGGCGGGTCTCACTCGCGCGCACCGCTCGCCCGGGGCCGGAGCAGGATTGTCGGCGCCGAGGGCTCTATCCGAGTGAAGGGGCGGGCCCGCCGGGATTCGAACCCGGGTTTGAGGCTCCGGAGGCCTCCGTGATATCCAAGCTATACTACGGGCCCGCTTTGGACATCACAACGGCACTGGCGGAACCTTAACGGCTTCGCGGTAGGGCGAGACATCGGTGGAGGTCGATTCTCTCACCAACGGTCGGCAAGGTTCAGGTCAATCTCGAGAATCGCCCGACGTCGGAGAGACGGTGCGCCCGTTACGCTGTTCACGACCGTCCACGAGGCACTAAAACCCGTCTTGCGCATAAACTTCGTCGACCATTCGTCGAATGACATGACGAGACAACATACAGGAGTCGTAACCGCCGTGGCGGGCGCGGCTCTTGTAGCGTTCGGGAGTTGGATTCTGTCGAGGGGGGTTTACTTTCCGCCAAATCACTGCCATAGTACCGTCGCATGCGCGCTACCGAATGGGGTCCCGTACGTCCCGTGGTATCTGGCCCTGTTGATCGTGGTGATCGCACTGATTTCGCTCGGGTTCCTCGCTCGACCGAGAGTATGGTGGATCGGGCTGGCTTGTGCGCTGATCGGGACCGAGCTGCCGGCCGCCGTGTGGACCGTCGAATTCCTCGCGCCGCGCTACGGGGCCCATCCGCCTTGGACCTCGCATCGAGTTGGCTCGAACGGGAGCTCCGTGACGCCTCGGATGAGGACATTCGTGCATTCGCAAAGATCG
>JASHQX010000140.1 GCA_030038895.1 Thermoplasmata archaeon | reverse complement strand
GGTCGAGCGAGCGGCCGACGGCCGGGCGATCCCCCGGTCTGCCTCAATTATGTCCTCGATGACCGTTCCGCCCCGATCGAGTTCCTGCGCCGCCGGGATTTCCACGTCGCACGAGAGGCGTTGACCTCGGAGGTCGTTCTCGGAGGACGGTACTACCGATCGTTGCTCGGGTCGGCGAACTGGATGGCCCAAGAAATACCTCGGCTCTACGCTCAACGCGTGCGGGATGCCGGCTCACCCGCGTCCGACCCGGCACCGATCGGGATTCGGGTCCTGAACGCGATCGCGTTCCCGATCCTCGCGACGTACCTTCAACTCGTGGGATTGCGCCGGAACCGGAAGCTCCTGAGGGAAGGGCGATCCGAAGAGATCTTCCGCACGATTACCCGTTGGCGCCAGCTCGCATTCACTTCCCGAAGGTTCGATTCCCTTCGCGACCGCCACCGGGCCCCTGAGCCGCGCTCCGAGCCGGGTCCGCCCCCGGGGGAGCGGCGGTTTGTCGAGCGCATCCAAGCGACGATCGGTTTGTCTCCGAGTTGCGCTTCGATACCTCCCCCGAACCGGTTGAACGCGAGTCGGGGGGACTCCTCATCGTACGGCATCGGACCTCGCTAGCGTGGCGGGACGACTTCGGTGATCAATTGGAGGTACTGCGGGAGGATCCGCGGCCATGAGAACTCCTCGGCCCGCTGCCGCCCGGCCGTTCCGAATCGAGCGGCGAGGGAGGGGTCCGACAACAGGCGCTCGAGGGCGTCGGCGAGAGGGGACGGGTCGCCGGGGGGAACGAGCAACGCGGTCGACCCTTCCACCACGACGTCCGGGACGCCGCCCACGCGCGTCGCCACGATCGGAAGCCCCGAGGCCATGGCCTCGAGAAGGACGAACGGGGAGGAGTCGAAGTGCGAGGGGAGGACGAACACCGTGGCGGAGGCGTACTCCTTCAGGACATCCGCGCGCGATAAGGCTCCGAGGATGCGGACCCGTTCGGCGACCCCGTGAACCTTCGCGAGCCGACGAACGAGCTCGACCCCGCCCCAGTCCTCCCCGATCAGCCGGAGCTCGGCCGGCCTCGAGCGAGATAGCTGGGCGAACGCGGGAATCAGCGTATCGAGGCCTTTCTGCTCGGGATACATCCGCCCGACGTAAAGGACGATGGGGCTCCGTGCGGCGGCGGGCACCGGCACGTGCGCCGGGAACTCGTCGAGGTCGATTCCGTTCGGAAGGACTCGCACGCGTCCCGGTTCGATCCCCCATCGGGTCAGCCGCTGCGCTTCGGCTCGGGTGAGCGCGATGACGCGATCGGCTCCCCGGAGCGTCGCCCAGGCGGTCGCCGAAGCGTACAGCCGGGACGCCGCTGTGCCCGTTCCCTCGTTGGAGTGCGGCGTGATCACCAGCGGGATCCGGTGCGTCGCGCGTATGAGCCGACCGACCCACGTCGGGAAGTAGCCGAACGCGTGCGCATGGACCACATCCGGCCGGGACCGCCAGGCATCGACGAGCATGCCGGGCGCCGCGATGCCGAGACCATGCGGGATGCCGATCCACCGGACCGCTCGATGGCGACGCACTGGATACCCCTCGTCTCCTGCACCGCCCGCGCGACGTTCGAACGGGCGATCCCGGACGAGATCCGTGGTCGCCACCTCCACTCGCGCCCCCGACCGCCGCAATTCGCTCACGAGCCGCCCTACGTGGCGCTCCACTCCCCCGATCGCGGGAGGGAACCGCTGAGTGAGCTGAAGGACCTTCACCCCGTGAAGGTCCGGGAATCGGGTCGACACGGTCATGCCGGGGACCGGTAGCGGCCGGTCCGGTGGAGCCGTTGCGGGATCTGGAACAGCCACGGGACCGGCTCGGACACGTCCCGCAGGTAGGTGAGAACGAGCTGCACCAGCGTGACGGTCACGAGGACCGCCAGGACAATCAATGCGATCCGACGTCCGGCCCCATAGACGGCGCTCGAATCCAGCGCTGTGGTGAACGGCTCGATCCCGGTGCTCAAGGGGCTAAGGAACCGGATCGCGAAATCGTTGTCGACGAGCAGCCAGGTCCCGGCCAGCGCGTAGGAGAAGAGCATCAAGACCCGCCGCCCGGGATGAAAGGCGACGATATCGAGCAGCATGAGGGAGAACAGGTACAGGAGGTACTGCTCGTAGAGGCCCCACCGGAGGAGGAGGAACACCGTCACGACCAGCAGCATCGCCCGAAGCTCCGAACGCGGGCTCTGCGGGGTGAGCCAACGGGCCCCGACCCAGCCGGCTACCATGACGCCGGGGACCCAGAGGTACCCGGCGGCCTCGTAGAAGTACGGGATCGGAGATAGCACGGCGGAAACGGGGCCCTGGCCTAGGAGAAAGGCGTAGTTCATTCCCACCCCGCCTCCGTGGGTCTGGGAGAGTCCCGAAGCGCCCAGGCCCGCGAGCGACCAGCCCTCGATAGCGAACACGGCCACCGTCAGGACGAGGGGCACCCCGAGGGCCACGAGGAAGACCAAACGACGCCAGCCGCGTTCGCGCAGGATCTCGAGCGGGAGGAAGATCGCGGTGAGGTACTTCACGAAGATCCCGATCCCGTTCAGGAGATTCCGCTCGAAGCTCGTTCGCGCGAACAGGAGGGCGAGGACGACCAGCACGACGATCGAGTCGAACTGGCCCCACACCGCCGTGATCGCAATGGCGTAGGGGAAGAACGACCAGAAGGAGAGGACGGCCAACGCGGCGGAGACCTGCCCGGTCCAGCGTCCGACCAGTCGGTACAGTAGATAGGCGGTTCCGATGTCGGCGAGGATCCCGGGTTGCTTAATCAGAAAGTATAGGACGAACCGGTCCCCGCCTCCCACCACCATCCAGAGGCGGTACAGTTCGCCGAGCAGCGCGGGCCAGAAGGGGAGGTATGCCGCGGGAGGGACGGTCACGGTGAGGTAGGCAAAGCTGACGCCCGGGACCGCGGGCCAGAACATCCGGTACGGATCGGTCCCGTGCGCCGCCGCGTACCCGGTTCGGATCCAGGATTCGAAGTCGAACGGTTGAGCTGTCCAGAACGAGAGCAGTTCCCGGAGCAAAAGACCGGCCAAAAGGATCGTACCGGCGCGGGAGGTCAGAGCCGCCCAGAAACGCGAGGATCTGGACCCTGCCAAGCCTGGCCCCCTCTCCCGAAAGATCCCTTGACTTATATCGGGCGATACGCAAGAAAGCCGAGACGAGACGCCTATCGCGTCGCGGGGTCGTACTTCCTCGGAGGAGGCGGCCCGGAGACCATGTTCGTTGTCCGCTCGTACGTGAGGAGAACCCACTCCGACGCGATCCAGGAGATCGGCCAGCGCGACA
>JASHQX010000139.1 GCA_030038895.1 Thermoplasmata archaeon | reverse complement strand
AAGAAGCAACCGCGCCGTCTCGCGGGCCACCCCCTCCGCGAGCGCTCTCGAGTACACCTCGTAGGCGTCCTTAGAAACCCGTTCGAGATCGGACCGAAATCGTTCTACGACGTCTTGAGGGAGCGGGTCACCTCGACCTTGCCGGTTCCGGGTCGATTGGTGACGCACTTCCTCGGGCGGGGGGACCTCGAACTCGTCCGACATCACGCTGTATCTCGCCGAGAACTCGTTGAAGGAGCCCGTTCTATGACGGATGAATTGTCGGGCGACGAAGATCGGGAGCCGGATCAGGAACTTGTATTCCACCATCTCGAAAGGGGTGGTGTGGCGGTGGCGCATCAGATAACGGATGAGTCCTCGGTCGTCACGGACAGTTTTGGTGCCGGCACCGTAGGAGACCCGGGCCGCCTGTACGATCGCCGCGTCGTTCCCCATGTAGTCGACCAGCGCGACGAAGCCGTGGGTCAGCACTGGACGACGAACCCCGATCATCTGGTCCGCTTCCGGGACCGAAGGACGGACCATCTGGCTCTCAGACTCCGCCACGATGTGGAACGGAGGCCGCCGACTGAATAAAGCCGACGGCCGTTCTACTCGAAAGTCTTAAGACACGTACCGTCTCGGGTAAAACCCCGAGGTGGAACGAGTGGCACGGGTCCTGGTGGCCGTCGCGTGGCCGTATGCCAATGGCCCGTTCCATATCGGTCACCTCGCCGGGGCGTACCTTCCCGGCGACACTTTTGCCCGTTACCACCGGTTACGCGGGGACGAGGTGTTGATGGTCTCAGGTTCAGACATGCACGGGACCCCGGCGCTCGTCACCGCCGAGAAGGAGGGGGTGACGCCGGCGGAGATCGCGAACCGCTACCATGCCGTGAACAAGGCCGCGTTCGAGAAGCTCGGGTTCTCCTTCGACCTCTTCACGACCACGCACACCGTCGTCCACGAACGGACGGTACAGGAGGTCTTTCTCGCGCTCCTCGAGCACGGGTACGTCCGCCGGCAGACCGCCGAAGGAGCGTACTGTCCGAAGCATCAGCGGTTCCTGCCCGACCGCTACCTGGTCGGGACGTGCCCGCACTGCGGGTTCGCGGAGGCTCGGGGGGACGAATGCGATCATTGCGGCCGTCCCCTCGAGCCGCGGCAGCTCGGGAACCCGCGGTGCCTCCTTTGCGGAACCCCCGCCGAGTTCCGCCCCACCGAACACTTCTACCTCGAACTGGACCGGCTCCAGGGTCAGCTCACCGAGTACATCCGGTCACGGAAAGGATGGCGCCCCGGGACCCTCCACGTCGCCGAGAACTTCCTCGCCGAAGGTCTCCATCCGACGCCGATCACCCGGGACCTGGAATGGGGGATCCCGATCCCGCTTGACGGATACGACCGCAAACGGTTCTACGTCTGGTTCGACGCGGTAACCGGCTACCTCTCTGCTTCGAAGGAGTGGGCGATTCGCGCGGGCCGTCCGGACGCCTGGCGACGGTACTGGATCGAGGGAGAGCCGGTCCGATCGTACTATTTCGTCGGCAAAGACAACAAGTTCCACCACACGATCGTCTGGCCGGGGATGTTGCTCGGCGTCGGGGGGCTCCACCTACCCGATGACGTGCCCGCTAACGAGTGGTTGCTCACCGAGGGAGAGAAGGTCTCGAAGTCCCGGACCGGAGCCGAGGACGTCTTCATTCCCTCGCTCCTAGAGCGGTACCCCCCCGACGTGATCCGTTTCTACGCCGCGCTCCTCGCTCCCCAGAACCATGACACCGAGCTCAACTGGGACGAGTTCCACAAGGTTCGGGACGAGATACTGGCCAATCAGTACGGGAACCTTGTCCAGCGAACACTGGTCCTGATTCGGGAACAGCACGGGGGGAAGATCCCCACCCCTCCGAAGGAATGGGATCCGACGCGCCCGGGCGAAGTAGGAGACCACCTGAGGGCGGCCCACGAGCGGATCACGACGGAATTCGAGCAGGTCCATCTGAAGGAAGCTCTCGACGCCGCGCTCGAAGAGGTCCGCGAATCCAACCGGCGGTTCCATGATGCGCATCCCTGGAATGCGGAGGAGGCCGACCGTTCGCGGATCCTCTACGAGACTGTCTGGCGCCTCAAAGCCATCGCCACCTGGATGGCCCCCGTGCTTCCCTTCTCAAGCGCGGAGGTCTTCCGGATGCTTGGCGCGTCGGGCCCGCCCGGCCCGGGCGATTGGGATCGCGTGCTCGACCCGCCGGTGCCCGGCCAGATCCTCGGGGAGATCCGACCGCTATTCCCTCGATCCCGGGAGGAGTCCAAAGCGGCTTCCATCGCCACGCCGCCCGTCACTCCCTCCACCGGCCTCCCGCCACTCGCGGCTCGCGCTGGGGTGATCCGAAGTGTCGCGTTGCACCCATCGGCCGACAAGCTCTACGTGATGGAAGTCGACGTGGGCGAGCCGAGTCCCCGGACCGTCGTCGCAGGCCTTCGCTCCTCGTACACCCCCGAGCAGCTCACCGGTCGAAGGGTGGTCCTGCTCGCCAACCTCGCTCCCCGGACGATCCGCCGAATGACCTCCCAAGGGATGGTCCTCGCCGCCGACCAGAACGACCGGGCCGTTCTCCTCTCGTCGCCGGAAGCCGTGGCCCCCGGCACGTTCGTGATCGGCCGGAGCGCGGGGGACCGGATCATTTCATACGACGAGTTCGCCGCCATCCCGTTGCTCGTCGGCCGGATAGGCGGTCCGGCCCCCGGCGGAGGACGATTGGTCGACGTCGGCGGACGAACCGTCAGGGTGCCGGGAGATTGGAAGGAGGGGACCATCGGCGTGGTTCGACTGATGGGCGCGGGAGCCGAGGAGGGCGAATGGATCTCCTTCGGCCCCGACCTGCCACTGACGCCTTCCGAGGCCGTCGCACCGGGAACCAAGGTCCGATGACCGACGTGGTTCGAATCGATCTTCACGTCCATTCTCTCCATTCTCCGGACTCTCGTCTTGCGCTCGACGAAATCGCCGGTCGTCTCCCGTATGTGGGCCTGAAGGGGTTTGCGATCACCGACCACAACACCGTGGCAGCTCACCGGGATCTTCCGGCACTGCGCGAACGATTCCCCGGACTGCTCTTCGTCCCCGGCGTCGAGGCATCGACGCAGGAGGGGCATCTGCTCGTCTACGGGATTGCCGAGGCCCCTCCCCCGCATCGGCCGATCGCGGAAACGCTGAGTTGGGTAGAGACGCGCGGGGGGGTCCCTGTCCTGGCACATCCCTTTCGTTGGGCCCACGGCGTCGGGTCGAGGATCGCGAAGACGGCCCGAGTCGCCGCGCTCGAGTCGGTGAACGGCCACGCCTCGGCCGTGTCAAACGCGAAGGCCGAGTTAGCCGCGGCCCAGCGGCACCTGGGCACTACCGGGGGAAGCGACGTCCACGAGATCGCGGACGTGGGACGCGCGTTCACGGAGTTCACGCCCGGGATCGATTCGGTCGAAGGCCTCCTCGAGGCGATCCGTAGGGGTCGCACCGCCGGACGGGGGAACTCGCTACGTTGGCCAGGACGGGTACGCTGGGGGATCCGTACCGGGGCGCTTCGGATTGCGCGGGGGTTCCGTTCCGTCTGAATCCTGGGGTCGCCCCGAGCGCTTTAAGCCGAGGTCCCCTGCCTCTCACGGCGCCGAGGTGGCAGAATGGTTAATGCGACGGACTGCAGATCCGTTTCCTGGGGGTTCGATTCCCTCCCTCGGCTCAGGATTCGAGGCCATGCGCATCTGTAGGAACCCTCCTCCAAGGGATGGAGCCAATCATTCTCCCGACTCGGAAATGTACTATTCGCGTCTCGCTACGCCCGGTCCGGGGAAGGCGATCCCCCGCTCTCAATGGGCTCATCGGGCGGGGTCTCCCACAACCTCGTACGGAGGCCGTGATACGGCTTAGCATAGTATTATTGCACCCTTCCCTGTACCGGGGCCTCGGGGTGAGTCCTACGACGAAGCAGATCGTACAGATTAACTTCAACTTCAGCGGCTCGGCGAACGACCTCGGGAAGGAGTTCAGTCCGTTTGCGGAGCCGATCGCGCGAGTACCGGGCCTTCTCTGGAAGGTCTGGCTCATGAACGAGGCGAGGAAGGAGTCGGGGGGGATCTACCTTTTCGATGACGCGGCTTCTGCGCAGCGATACCTCGATGGGGAGATCATCGCCGCGGTAAAGAATCACCCCAAGCTGAGCAACATCAGCGCGAAGACATTCGGGATCCTCGAGGAGCACACGAAGGTCACTCGCGGTCCCATCGAGAAACCGATTCCTGCCTAGATCCAGGGCCCGGTCGCCCGCTCATCGGGCAATTTCCAAATTGGTCTCTTGACCTGGGTCGGTAGGGGCAACGGCGTCGGCGGACCTTTTGGCGGGAGACGAACGATCAACTCGTTTCGCGGACCTCCTCCGATTCTCGGAGTGGGCTCAGAGCGGAGGATTACCGTTTTCGACCGAGTGGTCTCAACCTGAACCGAATCGCCCGGGGGATGCGACGGACCTTGATGGAAACGCGCGTGCCCTCTCATCGTGTGACAACGCGCCTCGCCTGGAAGCTCACCCTCCCCCTTCCGTGATACCCGGCGGCGTCTTCCCACCACATGGCGGACGAATGTCTCTTCTCGCCGTGGAAAGCCCTCACGATCGGAACGCCGAAGTTCGCGGCCGAGCGGTGCGCGGGCACCCTAAGCAACGCTCGCACCACGGTCGCCTCTCGCTCGTCGGCCTGCGGGTGGAGGACGGTGCCTTGTTTGGGGGCCGCGACGGCCATGTCGACCGTGCGGAGGCCCGCGACGGTGCCCCGTTCGCTGCGTGATCCGTGGGAGGAGCGGTCGATGCCCACGGTCCCCCGGTGCTCGGGAGCTATTGGGCGTCGATCCGATAGATGGCGAGGGGTAAACGCAATCCTTTGAGATCCTGAGCGCCGAGTTCTCGGAAGGAGCAGTCGAGCTTGTTCCAGACCTGGTCGTAGACCTGCTGCGTTACGCAAATTCCCCCCGGCGGGGCCAACGGCTCGATACGAGAGGCAATGTTGACGGCGTCTCCGTAGACATCTCCTGCTCGGTGGATGACGTCGCCTACATGGATGCCGATTCGCACGCGGATGGGTCCGCCTACGTGCGTCGCATTCCGCTGTTCCAGAGCCCGCTGAATCCCCCGGGCGCACTCCGTAGCGGCGAGGGCACTAGGGAACTCCACGAGGAACGCGTCTCCCATCGTCTTGACCTCCAATCCGTGATACTTACGGAAGACCGGTCGAAGGAGCGCGTTGTGCTCGGCCAGCAGCTCAACGGCCGCGTTTTCGCTTTCTTGCGCGAGCCTAGTGTACCCGACCATGTCGGTGAACATGATGGCGGCGAGCCTACGTTCCGGCGGAGCCGACGAAGGTGTTCCTGACCGGTCGTCGACCGTCCCCCGTCCAAAGACCACCTCCCCTTCTCCGGTCACCTCGATGGGACGCCAGCGAGTGTCCGCGGCCTTACCCCGAATCTGCCGTGCCCGGACTCGTTGGGTCAGGCGGCCTTCTTCCTCCCGGCTTTCGAAATCGACGATGACGTCGGCCAACGACTCGAATGCGGCGTAGAAGCGGCGAGAGTGTTGGTTCGACAAGAACGAGTGGATGAAGAGGATCTCGTTCCGCCGCGCTCCTTCGTACGCGCGGGTACGGAAAAACTCTAGGACCTCTGCCTCGCTGTTATGGTTCAGTAGGACCGAATTATTCTCGTCGATATGAACCAGCCTCCGCTCTTTGGGCTCGTTCAAGACCTGTGGACTGGCGCGAATCCAATCGGACATTTTGAGGGACTGCGCGGCGAAGCCGTACGGCTCGTGGCGCACGGGAGGACGAAGCCCGGTCTGGACGGAGTAGCTGTCGATGATGCGCAGCTTCCCCTCGCTTTCGGCGGTTTCCACGTCGATCCCTTGGCCGCGAAGGGCCCGACGTGCGTCGTCGGGCGGATGCTGGAACGTGTGGAAGTCACTGCGAATTCCGGCTTTCAACGCCTGACCGGTGATCGTTAGAGCGGACTCGTACCAAAGGGAGTGAGACCGGAACTCAACTAGCACGATTCGTCCGTAGTCGAACGCTCCCGGAGCGAGTTGGTCCAAGAAAGATATCGGAGGCACACCGCTCAAGTCACCGTACCCCGCCGCCGATAACGCCCGGGCAATACAAACTCTCCCATGAAGGTCTCGTCTCACTGCCGTGTAAGAGTACGCGCGCTTCGGTGGGCAGCTGGGAATCGAACCCTTAGCTCGCTTCCCTCCCTCGGCTTCGGAAGCCAGGAACAGAGGTCTTTGGTCTCCGACTGACCGCCACTCCCGTGCTCCTCCCGCCTCAGGGCAGCCCGCGACGCTACCGGTGTCGGGCCAAGGCTCGGATCTCGTCGGTCGTGACCACCGGTTCGAGTGGATGCGCGATCCGGTATAGCTCGACGACGCGTGGACCGGAAAATCCCTGACGAAGGAGCTCGAGCAGCTCCTCACGCCGTCGGCGAGCGGCCCGGCCCAACGCGGCGTACGCCATGCCGGCGGGGGTCCCCGGATCGACGGCTCGATGCCCGGAGTCCCGGTCCCGTTTGGGGAGGTCCCGCGTGCCCTCCCGTGGACCGTTCTCGCTCATCGACCTTTCAGGGTAACCGAGGGACTTTAGCCCTCCGCCCTTGCGAGGACGCCACCTGGCCCGCTCCCAGGCTGTTCGCCTTGGGCTGCCAAGCCACAGTATCCTACTCGGGGGTTCCCGGGGAATTGTTCGGAACGAGCAAGGAATCGGACCCCTGCCTAGATCCCTCTCTTGGCTTCCGATAATGGGCGTCCCCTCCGAATTCGTACGCTGGATGGGGAGGTCGTTTTCGGGGGCGTCGCAGGGCAATAGTGAGACCAATAACTCGACGGGGCCCCGGTTAGAGTGACAACTAGAAGCGATAGCAATCAGCCGTATCGTCTTCGCATGGCCGAACTCGGCGCTTGCCGCCGATCGGCACAGCCTATTCTCATCGAAATGCGCATTTCAAACTTGTTAGACGACTACGCCCGTCCTGAGCTCGGTTCCTCACGAACTGCTCGACTGTTCCGGGCGACGCGGTTTGGAGCTGCGTCGTTCCGTATTCTGAGAACGCGGTTTCAAGAGCGGGCCGACCATGATTCGATTCAGCTCACCAGGGGAGAGGAAGATGGATTCCGTGGACCGTGACGTGCGCAAGTTTGTGTTCGACTTTTTCTTGGAGAACGCCTTCGCGCCCTCTGCGCAGGAGGTCGCGGGACGCCTGGACCTGTCGTTACCTGCGATAATGGATGCGCTCGAACGACTCGACCAGGCCCATCATCTCAAGCTCCTCGAAGGCACCTCGAGGATCCTCATGGCGTTCCCCTTCTCCGCGATCTCCACTCCCTATCGCGTGACCCGGAAGAACGGCCAGCGCTACTTCGCGAACTGTGCCTGGGATTCCATCGCCTTCCACGCGATGCTGAACGAGCCCGTCCTGATCGAATCGTTCTGCGACCGTTGTGAAGCGTCTCTCGCGTTCCGGCTGGAAGGTGGGAAAGGGATTTCGATCGGCCAGCCCCTACCTCGGGTGCGGCTCGCGCTGCCGGCGGCGGAATGGTGGAAGGACATCACGCGAACCTGCGCGAACACGATGGTGTTTCTCGGACCCGAGGAGAGCGGTCGGCAGTCTGGAGCCCTCGGCGACTCTGAGGATCCTGGTATCGTTACAGTGGATCAGGTCTACCGAATGAGTGTGCCGATTTACTCAGGGAAGCTGCGCCTCGAGTACGAGCGCCCTCCGCCCAGCGTAATTCAGTCCACCTTCGAAAGCCTGGGACTGACCGGGCCATTCTGGAGACTGTAGGCTGGGGTATCCCCGCGAAATAGTCAGATCCACCTGGGCGAGCGGAATAGAGCCGAACCGATCGTCCGGGCCCAAGGTCTGTCACCGGGCTAGCTCAACTAGGCCCTTGGCCAACTCTTCGGGACTCGTGATCATCGGCCAATGGCCGGCTTCGATGATCTTGTAGGGCCCCTCCAGCTTTCCCCACTTCCCCGCGACGATTTCGTCAACCGGGTCCCCGCTGAGGGTGCAGAAGACGTACGCCTCTCGAATCGCGTCGTATCCCTCGGAAAGGGTGATCGGATCGGCGGCGAGTTTGATGGGCCAGGGAGTGGCCAAAGACATCATCCGCCGAAGATTCGGTCCCTTGACGTCCTTTCCGATGCGGCCAACGATCTCCTCGGTAAGAGGGATTGCGAATCCCCCCTTTGGTAGGGGTCCGAACTCTCCGGTCGGATCTCCCCCTCCCTGGGGGGTCCTGACTCTCTCTGGGCGGAACGCGTCAACATAGATGACCTTCCGCACCTTGCCACGGGCCCGGTCGGCTACGGCTGCCGCCACCTTGCCCGCAAAGCTGTGCCCCACCAATACGAAGTCATCGACTTCGTTGTACTGGATCACGTTCAGAACGTCCTGGACCGCGGTACTCATGCCGACGTCCTTCGTCGCCAAGTGTACTCTTTCGCCCATCCCCGTCAAGGTAACTGCGAGGGCAAGGTCGCCCTCCTTCTCGAGAAGAGGTATGACTGGCTTCCAGGCCCATGCTCCCAGCCAGGCGCCAGGAATCAGGATGAACTGCGTCATGGCGGGCTCCTCCGAGCCTGCGGCGATCCGCGTGCAGGGAAGATAGATTCGGCCATTTCAGAAGATCCGGTCGTACCTCCCGTCCTCGCGCCACGAACTTTCGGCGTCATATCGACGAAACAGTTCGGTTACATGGTTTAACTCGCCAAAGAGGTGCTGAAACGCCTCAATACTCTGAACTCGGTCGCAAGCGACCATCTGTCATCGGGGTCGGGTCTCCGGTGTTCTCTTGCCAGTTTCCAGTGGGTGCGCTCGCGACGACTCACACGGCCATCCAACGATGGGTCGAATCGATCCGCCTACGGTCCGATACGAGTCTCTGGACGCGCGCGAAAAAGCGGACAAGAAAGGACTGGTTGCCGGGGGTAACGCTCGGGAAGAAGTGGACACAGAATGAAGACGCTGCTTTTCGTCCGCACGTACCGGGGGGGCGCGGCGCAACGATGACACAGAGACTCAGGGAACGGAACCTCTCCTCCGCGAGCTGTCGAGCCGGCTCCGGTATCCGTCATACGGAGATTCCTCATCCGTTGGCACGGGCTCTGGAATTCGTCGTCGCGCTCGGTTCACGCCGTATCGACGCATTTCGGTGGCCCAATCTCATATCTACAAACCGGAGGATTCGCGAGCACGAACCTGCGTCGCGCGCTATCAGCTCCGCTCCGAGGAGGAATTCCGAATGGCCGAAATCCGGCATGATTCAGGTCGATCGCTACTTCCCCGTGGGTACGACGCCTCGCTTCTCGGCCATCAGGACAACCGTACGGACCGGGGCCCGTGGGCGGTGTCGCACCCCTCTCGGGACAACAAATGCCTCGCGGGGGCCCAGCTCGACGGTCCGCCCTTCGAGGTCAATGAGCCACTTCCCTTCGACCACATAGAAGAACTCGTCGGTGTCGGTGTGCTCGTGCCAGTGATACTCCCCTTGGCAGACTCCGAGGCGAATCCAGGTGTCATTCACCTCACATAGGGTCTGATTGAACCACTGGTAGGGGCAGGAGTCCGCGACCTGTTTCTCGGGAATGACCTCGAGTGGACCGTACTGGACATTCATCCGATTCACATAGGGGTAGGCTGGACCCGCCGACATTCGTTCCTCCTAACCTCAGCGACCCCGATGCTCCTCCGGGCTTAGCAAATGTGGCCCACCGCGAGGGCTCGCCGCTCGTCCGTTCCCGACAACGGAGCCGAACGGAAAGAGGAACTACCCTCGAGGATCGCAGTCCGTTTCCAATCACGTGACCCGTACGGACGTCCCGCGGCCCAAGGCCTCGGGGGCAAATCATCCGATCATCGTTGCCAACGCTGCCGTTCGAGGACCTTGTCGAGGTAGGGTGCTCGAAAATCCGAGGAGGTAGCTGGATCCTCCATAGTGCGAGCGCACTCCCCGGAAATGGAAGCTTACGCCCCGCGCCCGGGAGGGCCCGAGGAGGCAATGTCCCTCTTTCGGGACGCTGGCTTTGACCTCTTGTTCACGGTGCCAACGCCCGGAGCGACTGCGTCGGTTTGAAGAGACTCGGGACTCTTCCCCCGACGGGGCTTCGAGTGAGGCTGTCCGGCCTTCCCCTGACGCTCGGTGAGTATCCGGCGCGAACAACCACGAATCCGCGGTTCGAAGGGTTCGACCTCGCGGCCTTGGACCGGATCTACCTCCCCCCGATGCTCTCCGGCCTGGTCGATGCGCTGCCGGCCTCGGTGAGGACGTTCCTCGAGGACGACAATCGAGGCGCGGTCTCGCCGGAGCCCGTGGCGACGCTCGACGGGCTCGGGTTCCACCTCTCGATCAAGGGGGTCGGGTCGACCACGGATCCGTTCTCATCTCGCGCCCTCGACCGCACTCTCGCCTCGGCCCTGACCGACAGCGATGACGTTCGCCGGCGGCTCGCCGAGCCCCGGGTCGCCCCGATCGACGGCGAACCGGAGCGGATCATCACGGGCGAACGGTGGTTGCGCGGTTCGCCGTACGGAGGTCAAGGGCTTGAACACGCCACGATCGCGATGCGCGTCGCCGAGCAGGCGGACCTGACCTCGCTCCACGGGTTCCTGATCGCGCCGGTCGTGAAGATCGCATATTTCCCGGCGGAGCTCGAGGAACGAATTCGGACGCTCCACTGGTACCGACGGTTTTCCGGACCGATCGTTCAGGAGATCCGGCTTGTTCCCTCCAACGTCCGGATCTACTTCCATTCCCGGAGCACGATCGGGAGCGACGTCCGTCACATCTTCGACCTATTCGGCGTTCGCTCGAATGCCGAGGCCCTGCGCTTCGAGGTCGCGTTCCTCCGCTCTACGGTGGCCCTCCTGACTCTCTACGCACGCACGCTCCGATACGATCCGGCGACCGAGCGCTACCTCGGGCTTGATTTCCATGACGTCTGGCTGGACAAGGACGCGGTCCTGGCCCCCAACGGCTCCGTGTACTTCGTCGACCTCGAGGGGATCGAGGAGGAGGGGGTCGACCGGGAGCGGGTGCCCGAAAGGCTCGAGGACCAGGTCTACCGCTCCCTGTACGAACTTCTCTTCGCCTACGAGCAGATCGAACAGGAGAGGGTCCGGCGGTTCGGCGAGGGAGGGTCGCGCAAGGCGCAGCTCACCGGGCTATTGATTGAGGCGTTAGCCAAGGATCCGTTCGTGCGTCTCCGCGATTCCGCCTCCGGTCTGGAGATGGAGATTCGTAATGCCCTCGGCGACGAGGGACTTTATACCACATTTCCGCTTGTCGACCGATAGCGTGTCGAAGTGCAACCAGGTGGCCGCCTTTCTCGGGCAGGTGAATGCCCGAAGCGTCCAGTTGGAGTTGCCCGCCGGTGATGTGACCAACCTTCAGCAGCTTGGGTTGGTGTCCGTGCTCGGGGCCGAGGAGCTCCGAGGGCTCCAGCAGGAAGTAACGCAGCTTGAGCAGGCGCAGGTCGCGCTCGCTCGAGAGGCGGAACAGCGCGCCCAGATGGCCGACCAGATCGGCGACGACACCCAAAAGACCCACTCCATCCTCTTTCACCTCGAGGGGGTCGACAAGGAACACGCGACCCTCGAACGTCTCGCCCAAGAGCAGAGTGCCCTGCGATCGATCGACGCGGACCTCGTGAAGCGGCAGCAGGAGTTCGCGCAACTTCTCGTGAAGAAGTCCCTCCTGGGCCAGATGACACCCTACGACTCCGGGTTCATCGCGATCACCACGCCCGGCCGCGTCGCCCTGCGGGACCTGAACGTCGCCCTCTATCGGGTCGGCGACGCGGAGTTCACGGTATACTGGGATCAGGCCAAGTGGATCACCCAACAGCTCGTCGGGATCGCCAGTGGTGGGGCGCTCGTGTTTGCCCCGCTCGCCTCGTCGTTGCCATCCGTCGATCGGTCGTACCTCTGGGCGGTCTCGATCGGTATGGTGAAGGCGGACGGAGACCCCCGACAGCGCATCCAGTCGTTCCTCGAGGCGTATCAGGGCGTCACTTCTCTCTCCCCCAACGTTGAGAACCGGCTCATGTCTAGCGAGATCCTTTCCGTCCTTCCCGGAGCGATTCCGGACTCACTTGCGACCCTTCGACCATTGATCCAAGAGGTCAGCGCGCTAAAAGTTCCCCGAGACTCGGCCCTCGGCGTAGCGTCGATCGTGCTCCTCGGACGCCGGGCGGATGGGACTTTCGCGATGGATCCGCTGCGCCAGTTTCTGAAGGTGACCCCTTCGTACGAATCGGCGGCGTTGCTCGCGGTCGTGAACCGGCCCTTCGATGAGGTCGCATCCCAGTTCAACTCCATCAAGTCCCTCTTCGGCTCGTGGGGATATTCTCCCTCCGAGGACACCGAGCTCTCGAGCGCGTATCTAGCGCTCTCGCAGCTCCCGATCGGCACGGTGAACACGAAGGTCGCGATCCTCGCTCGCGGGCTCGCCAGCTACCTCGCCTACCCCCTCGTCGCCGCCGCGATCCTCGCCTCGATCCCGGTGCTCGAAGCGAACGAGACGTTGAACCTCCTCGAGAAAGCGTACGAGATCCTCGGCACGCGCACCGGCCCAATGACGCAGGCGGAGCTGATCTGCCTCGCCGTCCGGATGATCCATGGCGTGGACGTCCGCAGCGTAAACGAGCTCGACCCCACCCAGGCGAAACCCCCGCCGGTGCCCCAATTCTCCTACGTGGGACGCCCGCCCATCTTCTGGGTGCCGGTTTTCGTGACCCACGGCGTCTACTATTCGACGTTCAGCGGGATCGGCGGTGCCCATCCGGGTCACGTCCACGCCTGGGGCGGCGGGGGCTTCGGGGGCGGAGGAGGATGAGCCGGCGGACCGTCTTCCCTGCGGCGGCCGTCGTGGCGTTGGTGCTCATCGTTCTCGTGGCGGTGCCGGCCGCCCGTTCGGCCTCGCCCGTAACCCACTACATTCCAATCCCGGGCGATCGGTTCGACTACGCCGAATCCACCCGCCTCGGGAACGGCACGGGCTATTACGAGGGCTACTCCGAGGATGGCAACTATACCGGCTCGATTGCCATCACTGGCGTTCTTCTGAACGGAACGGTAGAGGCCGCGTATCTCGCTTCCGGGACCTGGAGCAACAGCCAGGGCCAATCGTACCCCTGGTCGGAAAGCGGGTCGTTCACGTTCTCGCCGAGCACGTTCCACTACGTGCAAGGCACGGACAACCAGACCGGCTATTCCAATCCGTACGTCTGGTTCTACATGAACAACACACTTCCCGCCGGCTCGACCTTCTATCTTCTCAACACGGAGTTCACGGTCGTTTCGGCAGACGACACGATCCCGTTCCGAATCAGCCCGACCGGGTACGTCTCGACGATCTTTGCTGAAGGGAATGGGTCGTACACTCGCAACGACGTCTACGGGCACTTTTTGGCCACGTACAACTGGAAGGCCTACTTCGATCCGTCGACCGGCTACATGCTCGAGTACGTTTACTCGGAAGAGGACACCAACCCGAACGGGACCAGCTTCACCTACACCGACACGCTGACCGACATGCAGACATCGTTCCCGCTGACCGCCGCCTCTCCTCCTCCCGCCGCGGCCGCTTCCTCCACCGGGGTCCCGATCCTACTGGTCATCGTGCTCGCCGTGGTGGTCGTCGTGATCCTCCTCATCATCGTCTACGCCCTGCGCCGTCGCTCCCGACCGGCGCTTCCCCGGCACCCGACCGCGCAGATCCCGGGCACCCTCCCGAGCTACGCTCCTCCGCCGGCGATCAACCTGATCCCCCGGGACCAGCCTCCCGTTCAACAGGTGGTGATCAGGGAGACGGTCAAGGTCCCGTGCCGTTTCTGCGGAACCCTGATCGACTCGACCGCGACGAACTGCCCCAACTGCGGCGCGCCCCGGACCTAGTCCGGGGACCCTACGAGTGGCGGTTCGGCCGGTAGTGGTACATTCGTCCCACCACTGCCATTCCCGCCTTCCCGGCCGCGATGTGGGAGGCGATGTTCCCATCGTAGATTTCGGAAACCACCTGTCGTCCCCCGGTCCGAGAGAGCCAGAGCATCCGGGCCTGGAGCAGATCCGTCCCGATGCCCAGCCCCCGGTACCGGGGATGTACGAGGAACGAATGGCCCCGGGCGTACGCGCCGACCCGCGTCAGCCCGCTCATTCCCACCACCCGGCCGTCGAGCTCACAGAGGAAGAGAGTCTCCTCCGGCCGGGGGAGCGTAGCGAACCACGAATCGTCGCCGGCTCCTCCGACTTCCCGCGCGAGGGCTCGGACCGCCGGAAGGTCCTCCGCTCGTGCCATCCGTACGGGGTTTCGAAGGGTCGTGACGCCCGGCCAGTCCCGAAGGTCTGCCGCGAGGATGTCGATCGGATCTCCTCCGGGTATCCAGGCCCCTTCACTGTAGGCGCCCTGGGGCCCCAGCCGCGAGAGAAAGTGCTCGGCGATCCAACGTGTCCGGGTGAACAGGGACCCGACCCCTTCGCTCGTCCCCTGGAGATAGATCCCGCGGACCCCTCCCTCGACCTCCGCCACTTCGACCGTTCCGTGCGTCCTCAGCGCCTCCCGCAGGAAGAGAGGCAAGAATGGGTCGAACCACTCGGAAAGCGAAGACAGGCAGAGGCCCTCGAGTTCGATAGGGGAGCGAAGGGACCGATAGGACGCCTCTTCCGAGAAGAGGGAAAGGGGAGCGGAAGTGACGGTCACCGCCGACACCGTGGGGCCGAGCGCGTACTCGGCCTCCCCGACGGATTCGAGAGGGAATTCGGGTTGGGGCGCGAAGGGAAGAATCGGTTCCGGGAAACGCCCGGGATTGGCCGGCGCCAGGCCCTCCCACGCTCCATCGACGATGCCCTCGGCGAGAAGGCCGGCCAGTCCGCCGGCCCGCATGGCCCCGAACCCGTTGAACCCGGTCGCGATGAAGAGTCTCGGCGCGCCCGGGACCGGACCTACCAGGGGGTACCGGTCGGGCGATGCGACGCAGACCCCGGCCCAGCCATGCTCGACAGCGAAAGAATCCGTTCCGGGGAACAGGGCGCCTACATCCGTGACGATCCGCTCGAGAGTTCCCAGATCCGCCCGTCGGTCGACCCGGTCCGGGTCGGATTCGACCCTCTCAGTACCGTCGCCGGCGAGCAGCCGGCCCTCGGCGGCCGGGCGGACGTAGAGGCCGAGATCGATGTCGTGGATCGTTGGGAACGGCGCTAGCAGAGGCCGGGGCCGTAGGCGACAGGCCTGGGCCCGGAACGGGGCCATCGGGAGCGGGCAACCCAGACCTTCGAGGATCCGTTTCGTCCAGGCCCCGCAGGCGAGGACGAGTGCCCCGGAGTCGATCGTGCGGCTCCCGAGCTCCACCTGCCACCGGCCACCCGAACGAAGTATCCTGGGTGGCGCCGAAGTACGCGCGAACTCCGCTCTGACGCGAGTCGCACCGCGGATGTAAGCGGAAGCAACGCCGGCGGTTGAGAAGACGGCGTCTCCCGGGGTGAATAGGGCGGCTTGGATCCCCTCAGGTCCCCCTCCGGGCAAGAGCGCGTCCACCTGTTTCCTGTCGAGCCTCTCGGCCTCGACGCCGTTTCGCACGAGAACCCGGAGGATTCGATCGATCCATACGGCGCCTTCCTCGCAGCCGGTCAGCCGGAGTCCCCCGTTCGGTCGGAACTCTCCCACCCCCGACCCGTCGCAGAGCGCGCGGTACTCCTCGCGGGTGCGGCGCACGACGTCGAGGTCCCACGGGTCCCAGCCCGGATAGGTCAGGATGCCCGCGCTGGCGGCGGTGGCCCCCCGACCCGTATCGCGCCAATCCAGATCGATCGTGCACACCGTCTGCGATCGCCGGACCGCGAGGTGCCACGACAGTGCCGCGCCGAAGATGCCACATCCGAGCACCACGACGTCCGGACGATCGGTCATCGTCGTCACCCCCGGCGAGCTCCGTGGGCCGGTGGAGCACCGGCCCCGACCGGGCCGGCCGGGTTACGCGGACTCCGGACCGGCTTGGGAATCGGGGACTGCAACGGCCCGGGCTCGCGGAGAAAGCCACGCGGAGAGCGCGGCACCGCCGCGGACGAGCACATAGAGAGCGAAGGCGATGCTCACGATGAAGAAGCTGACGGGGTACGGCTCGTACCACGAGATGAACAGACCGACCCACACCGCGAAGAGGGAGATCACTACGGAAACGATAGCCGCATAGAGCGGCCGCTTCGTCAGGCGGACCGCGGTCGCCGCCGGGGTGACCATGAGCGCAAAGATGAGCAGGACCCCGACCACCTGGACCGCGAAGGAGATCGTGACAGCGAGGAGGATCATGAACGCGAGTCCGAGCGCCATCATCGGCAACCCCTTCGCCTCGGCGACGTCCTCGTCGAGCGAGGAGAACAGGAGCGGCCGATAGATGATCGCCAGGACCGCGAAGACGATCAGACCAGCTTCGAGGGTCAGGAGGACCCCGGCACTGCTGATCCCGAGAATCTCCCCGAAGAGGATCGAGTAGGCCTCGGTCGCGTAGCCGGTATACAGGCTGAGGAAGACCAATCCTAACCCGAGCATAAACGCGAGGACCGTCCCGATCTCGATGTCCCGGGTCGAAGCTCTTCGACCGAGCAGGGCCATTCCCGTCCCGCCTCCGATCGTGAAGAGGAGGAGGCCGTAGACCGGGTTCACGCCGAACAGGACTGCTCCGGCCGCGCCCGAGAATCCCACGTGCCCGAGAGCGTGGGTGGCGAAGGCGGAGCGCCGCAGTACGACGATGTAGCCGATGATGCCGGCGACGATCGCGACGATCGTTCCGGCTTCGAACGCGTTCCGCATGAACGCGTACTGCCACATGTCACGGAGATCGGTGACAAGGTTCCAGCTGAAGGTCATGGGGCCTCCGGTTCGTGCGGGTTCTCCCCTCCCACGATCACGATGTTGCCGCGCGAGTCGTGGAGGACCTCGACCGGTACCCCGTAGAGCTCCGACAGGGAGGGCGACGTGAGCACCGTCTCGGGCGGTCCCGTCGCGACGTGGCCGTTCGCGATGTAGATGACCTTGTCCAGGCACTCGATGAGTGGGTTGATGTCGTGCGCGACCAGGAGCGTGGTCACGTGACGCGAACGGACGAGCTCGTGGACGACCTCGACGAGTTCCCGGCTCCGGCGGAGGTCGAGATTCGATAGCGGCTCGTCCAGTAGGAGCATCTCGGGGTTCCCGACGAGCGCCTCAGCGAGGAAGACGCGCTGGAGCTCGCCCCCCGACATCGATCCGAGGGACTTCGAGCCCAGTTCGGTCGCCCCGACCGACGCGAGCGCCTCGTCCGCGGCGTCGGCCACCGCCCGGAACGCGACACCGGGTCCCCACCGCGAACCGGACGCTCCGAGTCGGACGAGGGCGCTCGCCGCCACGTGGGTGTCGTTGTCGATCGTGTGGCGCTGGGGAACGTATCCGATTCGAACGTTCCCGCGACGCGGAGGTTCGCCGAGGACCGTGAGGGAACCCCGTCGGGGTCGCTGGAGGCCGAGGAGGAGCCGGAAGAGGGTCGTCTTTCCGGACCCGTTCGGCCCGATGACGGCGACGAATTCCCCTCGTTGAACATCGAAACTCGCGTCGTGCCAGACGACCTTGTTCCGGTACCCGACTTCGACGTGGTCGGCGACAATCGCCGCCGACCCATCCACGACGTCCGGGGACGAGGAGAGTACGCTGCTCACGGACCTCTATTGCCCGAGCGCGTTGGCGTTGAGCGCGTTCTCCAGCTGTAGGTACTCCGCGTTCATCCAGACCTGGAACGGGACATTCGGCGGCTGGATCGTCTCGGTCACTCCGACGATCGTCACGTTGTTGGACGCGGCGATCGCCTTCATGTTCGTCGTGATCGGCGTGACGGTCTGTTCATTATAGACGAGGACTCGGACCTTGCCGCTCTCGAGCTGGCACTGGAACTGGACCACGCTCTGGGCCGGGGGATCGTTTCCCTCGGCGATCGCCTCCATGAACGCGGGCGGCGAGACAAGGTCGAGGTGGGTGTAGTTCGCGAGGTAGACGAAGATACTCTCCGTCGAGGCGACGATCGCTCCGGCGAACTGGTCCCGGATCTCGTTCGCCCGGGCATAGAGCGATCCGAGCGACGCATTGAGGGCCGCATAGTTCGCCTGGAAGTAGGCCGTCGACGGCGGCTGGATCGATACGAGGTTCGAGTACATCGCGGCGACCGTGCGGTTGACGTAGACCGGGTTGTACCACATGTGCGGGTTGCCCGTCACGATCCCGCCCGTGACGCTGACCCCGTTGAGGTCGCCGACGTTCAGTACTACCTGGTTGGGGGTGTTCGCCGCCGAGATGAGCTGGAGGGCCCAGTCATCATACCCCACTCCGTTAACGATAACGTACTGCGCATTCGCGATCGCCTGGGCGTCGGAGGTGTTAGCTTCGTATTCGTGCGGATCCGCATTCGGGTCCGTGACGATGCTCAGCACGGAGGTGCGGTTCCCGCCCAGCTGGGAGACGAGGCTGCCCCAGAAGTTCTCGGCGGCCACAACTTGGATCGTACTCCCGGCGGCCACGTGAGCGCGTCCGGTCGTCCCCGCCGTATCGCTGGACCTCGAGGAGTGGACCGCGCCCGAGAACGTGGAGGCCAGCGCAGTCGGTTCAGGGGTCTCGACGGATGCCGTAGTGTTCGAGACCGTCGTGCCCGCACAGGGATCGGGCGCGGCCGTGCTCGTCACGACCTCGTACGCTCCGAATCCCGCCACCGCGACCACTCCGACGACAATCACCACGATTTTCGCCCAGGTTTGCATGTGGGGATTCCTTCGTCCGATACGGGTCTAGTTTCCCTTCGACACGTTCGAGGAGTGACACGGGGCAATCGGTGCCCCGTGAGGACAGGAGGTCGGGTGCTGCTGGGCGCGACAGACCTCCTCTACGGTACGGTGCGAGAGCGCGAGGTCGATCTCTCGTGCCGCCGCGCAGCTCTCGTTCGGCGGAAGGCCCAAGCTTCCGAACAGGGTCTCGGCCACGCGGTGGTGGCGCTGGTACTCGCTCAGGGTCCGGTGGCCCTTGAGCGTGAGCCGGCTCTTCCCGCGATGGCGCTCGACCAGCCCCAGTTCCTCGAGCGGCGTGAGATGACCCAGGGCCGAGGGGGGCGTCAGTCGAAGCGAGGCGGCAATCACCTTGAGGGAGACGCCGCGTTCGGGCGTCTCGCGGACACGGAGGACCTGCAACGTCTCGAGCTGACGTCGCGTGAGCTTCTGAAGAGTCTCCACGTGTGTGGTTAGTCAGGGCTAGAATATAAGGCATACCCTAATTATTTGGTATGCCGCAATTTGGCGCGGGCCGAACCAAGAAGAGGGGCGGCAACGCTGAGACGACCGCACTCCCCTCAGGGCGGCACCGAACGGCGGCCAGGGAAAGGATCAGTACGTAACCGGCTCGATCACATCGCTCGGGAGGTCCGGGGCGTCCTCGGCACGGCCCCCGTCTTCACGACCAGCACCGAACAGGGTGCGTGGTGGAGAATCCCGTCCGAAACGCTGCCGAGGAAGAACCGGCCGGCGTCGGAGAGCCCCCGGGACCCGGCGACGATGAGGTTGGGCGGGTGCTTCTCCGCGTACTCGAGGATCCGGTCCACCGGGTCCCCTTCGAGCAGCACGGTCTCGACCCGGGAGACCCCCCGCTGGACGATCTTCGACTTTGTCTCGGCCAGCATTCGCCGGGCAGCTTCGATCGTCTCGACCACCGAGGCGCCGGGCGGCATCTCGATCCCGTACGCCGCAGCCATCACCGGGATCACGCAGGCGATGGTCAGCCGCGAATCATTCCGTTCCGCGATCTCGACCGCCTGGTCGAGGGCGGCGAGGGACGATGGGGTACCGTCATAGGCCACAAGAATCGATGCCAGCGCCACGACCGCGTTCATTCTCCGGCAGTTGATAGGCGTTGGGGCTCGCCCAAATTTTCTCCGCTATGACGGTCCCCAAGGGCGATATGGGACCCCTCTTTTCCCCGGGGGATGAAGGCTCTCGTCCTCATCGGGGGATTCGGGACGCGGCTGCGGCCGGTGACCTACACCTTGCCCAAGCAGCTGATCCCCCTCGCCGGCAAGCCGATGCTCTACCACGTTCTTGATCTCCTGCCCTCCGACGTGGAGGAAGTGGTGCTCGCGACGGGGTACAAGTCCGAGATGATCGACGCATTCGTCCGCTCCCATCCGCTTCGATGGCCGACCCGCACCGTACCGGAGGCCGAGCCGCTCCTTACCGGCGGTGGGATGAAGAACGCCGGTTCGGGGATGTCGGACCCGTTCATCTTGCTCAATTCGGATGTGATCGCGCGCGTCGACCTCACGGCGGTCGCCGCCGTTCAAGGGCGAAGCGGCGCACTGGGCGTGATGACCCTCGCCGAGGTGGAGGACACCCGTCCGTATGGAGTGGCGGCGCTCGGCCCGGACGACCGGATCCTGAGGTTCGTGGAGAAACCCGAGCCGTCCGAGTCCCCGTCACGGTGGATCAACGCGGGTCTATCGGTATGGCGTCGCTCTATCCTCGACCGGATCCCCCCGGGACGGCCGGTCAGTTTCGAACAGGAGGTCCTCCCGGGGGTCCTGGATGAGGGAGTCTACGGCTTCAAGCTGTCCGGGTACTGGGACGATGCCGGCACACCGGAACGTATCCTGCGCTCGCAGCGGCTCCTCTTCGAGGATGGGCGGGCGACCCGGACCGGTCTGCCCCCGGGATCGCTGGGTCGAGGCCCCGTGGCGGCCGACGAGGGGGTCCGGGCGCGCGGCGCGTCATTCGGTCCGTACGTCACCCTCGCGGCGGGCGTCTCGGTCGGGCCCGGCGCGCATGTCGAAAACTCGATCGTGATGGAAGGGGCCACCGTCGAGGACGGGGCCTTTGTCGCCGGCAGCGTCCTCGGCCCCCGGGCCCGGGTTCACGCCGGCCACCGACTCACCGGACAGGTGATCGGGGAGGCCGGAGAGGCCTAAGGGGTCAGGCCGCCGGTCCCGTCACGACAACCTTCACTGACTCATCCGGACGTCCGGCGAGGCGGAACGCCTCATCGATCCGTTCGAGGGGGATCCGATGCGAAACCAAGTCGGAGAGGACGAGCTCCCCCGCGGCGACCCGGCGATGGACCTCCGCGATATCCGGCTCGGTCGTCGCGTACGTGGGGATGACCCGAATGCCGTTGAGGTACAGCGCCTGCAGGTCCACATCGAGCCGGCTCCCGGACTCCGGCAGCCCGAACAGGTTGACCGTTCCGCCCCGGCGAACGAGACCGACCGCGGTCTTCGCCACGGCTGGGTGTCCCGTGGCGACCACAGCGAGGTCGACCCCCCGACCTTGGGTGGCCTCGTCCACGGCCCGCCGCGCCGCTCCCTCTTCCCGGGGATCCAGGGCCACGTCGATGCCCCCACGTTCGGCAGCCGCGCGCCGGCGGGATGCGATCTCCGTCCCCCCGATCCACGATGCGCCCAGCGAGCGCAGGAGTCGGGCGTACAGCAGGCCCACCGGGCCGAGCCCGAGGACGAACGCGGTCGCGCGATCCGGGAGCCCCACCCGTCGGATCGCGGTCAGCGCGCACCCCGCAGGTTCGAGCAGGGCGCCCGCATCCCAGTCCACGTTCCCGGCCAGCGGGAGGACCGCCGCCCGCTCGACGTGCGTCCGAGGGACCCGGAACGTCTCGGCGAATCCGCCTGGGTCGAGGTTGGTCTTCGAGTAGGTCGGGCAGAAGGTGTAGTCTCCGCGCGCGCAAACCTCGCAGGCGTAGCACGGCACGTGGTGGTGGGCGAATACCCGCTGGCCCACGGTGAGCCCAGTGACCCCGGCCCCCACCTCGGCGATCCGCCCAACGGGTTCATGACCGAGAATCCCTGCCGTGCGGTAGTTCCCCCGAGCTTTTTCGAGATCGGTCCCGCATACCCCGCACGCGGCCAGCGTGACCGTGACCTCCCCCGGTCCGGCGATCGGAGCGGGAATGTCCACGAGGGCGACCGCCCCACCCGACGCGAGCCGGCCGACCTTCATTCTCGAGAGCGGGCCGCCCGGATCGCGGCGTCGACGATCTCGATCGCCTCATCGATCTCTTCGCGGCGCACGATGAGCGGGGGAACGTACCGAATAGAGGACCTTCCGCATCCGAGGAGCACGAGCCCTCGGCGGCACGCCTCCTCGAGGACGCGGTCGCGGAGGGCGGGCGCGGGCTCCTTCGTCCGCCGGTCCTTCACGAACTCGGTCGCGGTCATGAGTCCCAGCCCGCGTACGTCGCCGATCTCGGGGTGTTGGTCAGCGAGTTCGCGCAACCGTCCGATGAGGTAGTCGCCCTGCACTCTCGCGTTCTCGAGAAGGTGCTCTTTCTCGATGACGTCGATCGTGGCCATGGCCGCGACGCTCGCAACCAGGTTCCCGCCGAACGTGTTCGAGTGCGAACCCGAGACGGGGTAGTCGAGCGCGGCCGGGAAGATCACCGCCCCCATCGGGAGACCTCCGCCGAGCGCCTTTGCCATCGTGACGATCTCGGGGACGACCCCGTGATGCTCGATCGCGAACCACTTCCCCGTCCGCCCCATCCCGGCCTGCACCTCGTCGTCGATCAGCGGGATCCCGTACTCGTCGAGGATCGTCTTGATCGAGCGATGCCAGCCCGGCGGCGGAACGACGTAACCCCCCTCGCCCATCACGGGCTCCGCGAGGAACGCCGCGACGTCGTCCGGCGGGATTGAGGTCTGGAAGTAGAGTTCCTTGAGGATCTTTGCGCAATAGAAATCGCAGCTCGGGTATTCGAGTTTGTAGGGGCAACGAAAACAGTACGGGGCCGGAATATGCGTTCCGCCACCGACGAACGGGGCGTAGCGGGCCCGCTGGACCGGCTTCGACGCGGTCAGCGAAAGCGAGCCCATCGTGCGACCGTGGAAGGCGCCGAGGAGCCCGATGACGATCGGACGCTGGCGGTTCCAGCGGACGAGCTTGAGCGCAGCTTCGGCACTCTCGGTCCCGCTGTTCGTGAAGAATACCTTCTTCGGGAAATCTCCCGGCGTGAGGTGAATCAGTCGCTCGGCCAGCTGGACCTGGGCCTCGTAGTAGAAGTCGGTCCCCGCGAAGTGGGTGAGGCGCCCGGCTTGCTCACGGATCGCGCGAACGACCTCGGGGTGCGAGTATCCGACCGCCTGGACCGCTACGCCCGAGGCAAAGTCGAGCAACCGGTTCCCGTCCACGTCGGTGATCCAGACCCCGCTGCCGGAGGCGGCGACGACCGGCGAGCCCTTGGTTGTGGTCATCAGGAACTGGCGGTCGCGAGCGATGATTCGCTGGGCGTTGGGGCCCGGGATCGGCGTGCGGAGAATCACCCCACGAGCGGGCGCGCGCGTCGGTTCGTGGGACGTCGGGATCACCGGGGGTTGAGCGGTCTGGCTCATGAGTACACCGAACGGCAAAGACCCCCGGACCCGTAAAAGGGTTCACGGTCCGACACGCGGAACTCGACGTCCGATGGAACGTCTCCCTTTATGCCGTAACGACCGGCTCGCTCGCCATCGATGGAACCGCGTGCCGAGCCCGGGATTCCCGAGGATCCCGAGGCCGAGCAGATCCGAGAGATTGTCCCGGCTCGTGCGGTGCTCACCGAGCTCGCCCGCGGCTTCCTGCTCGAGCACGAATCGAACCCGCACCGGGCCCTCCTCTTCGCAGAGACGTTCCTGAAGGAGCAGACCGGGCGCACGGGCCCCTCCCCCGGCCCGGCCGCGGGCCGGGTTAGTCGGGCCCGGCTCGGCCTCGGACTGCTCCCCCGCGGCGCGGTCGAGCCCGCCGCCACTCCAAAGCGCGCGGACGCGCCGTGAACCGTTCTGATACCAACGCCCGCCGGATCGAAAGGTACGCGGCCAGATCGCGCGGGAAAGAGCGCCTCGTCAGGCAGAGCCGTACCCCGCTTGGGTCCCCGAACATCGCTCCCGGGCAGACGAGGACGGAGGCCTTGAGGCAACGCCGTGTGACCGTCTCCCCCTCCACTCCTCGGACCCGGTCGAAGTACACCGGTGCGACGGGCGGACGGATTCCAGGTAGTCCGGCCACGAGGGCCGCCACATTTCGGCCAAGAATGGCGCCGACGTCGCGCCGGATCTTCGGCAGCGCGTGCAGGCATTCGATCGCTCCGGCAACCGAGTAATCGGAGAGCGAGTCGAACAGGAGACCATGGAACCGGGCGTAGGACTCCCGATCCTCCTCGGGAGCGACAACATACCCCACGCGAAGATCGTCGGCGGCGAAGAACTTCGTGAGGGAGCCCGAGACCCACGTATGGGGCCGGTCGAGCGTCGCGACCGAAGGCGCGCCAGAGAAATCCCGGAACGTCTCGTCCACGAGCAAGTGGCGGGCGCCTTCCGACCACCGTTCGAGCTCATCGACGGACTCGAGGTACCCTTCCGGGTTCCGGGGCCGCGAGATGGCCGCTAGGCCGGCGGGATCTGCGGAGCTGGTAGCGACCCACCCGGCGGATTGGGCGGTGTCGAAGAGGGGAGGGTACTCCGGATATCGCACGCGGCACCGGCGAGAAAAGACGGGCCGGACGTGCGCGAGGAAGAATATCACACCGGTGTTGGCCTCGGTCGCACCCGCCGTTAGGAACACCCTCTGTGGGTCGACGCCGTGCCGTCGCGCGAGTCGCTCCCGCAACTCGTCAACGGAAGCATCGCGCGTCTGCCTCGCTGTCGGGAGCGGATGCCGAATCGAAACGACCATGCCGCTCGAACCGAGCTGGTGTCGGCAGTTCTCGTGACCATCGATCCAGTCGGCGAGGGGGAACTTCACGACGCTGCCACGTCGCGCGAGCTTACGAGTTCGACCCCTCCGACCGACGGGTCCCGGTCCTCCGGTCCCCCTCAGGCGAACTCGTGCAACCGAACGCTCAAGTGGGACCACCGACCCGGCTCCCACCGTGTCCGGGACAGAAGCGGCGTTGCCCTCGGTAAGGATCGGGCCGAACGGTCGGATCCTGGCCCTATCGAGCGCCTGGTTCTCCGACGGGGCGCGGCGGCGCACCGAGGCCCGCCGGACTGCCCGATGCGTGGAGTGCAACGCTCCGCTCGCGAACCATCGGTCGCCGTACTGCTCCCGCCGGTGCCAGTGGAGGTTCCATGGCCACTACTTCTGGGATTCCGCCCGGTCGTACACGATGCTGCGCGACGGGTACACCTGTCGCATCTGCGGGAAGAGGAAACGGGTGCGCGAGCTCGACGTGGACCACATCGTGGAGATCGCGTCGGGCGGGGCCGCGCTCGAGTACTCGAACCTTCAGACCGTATGCCGCGAATGCCACCGGTCAAAAACTCGCGCTTTTCTGCGTTCCCGGGAACCGTCAAGGAATCCGAGCGACTCGTAACCGAAGTTCAGCGCGGGTTCATCTTCCCGCTCGTTCGTGGGTGGACGGTGTTCGCTCGATGAAGGTCGGGGTTCTGGGGAGCGGGGACGTTGGGAGGGTGCTGGCTACTGCGTTTCTCGCGTCGGGTCACGAGGTCAAGCTGGGCACTCGACACCCGGATCAGTCGAAGGTGGCCGAATGGAAGTCGAAGGCGGGGCCCAAAGGATCGGTCGGCTCGTTCCCGCAAGCGGCCGAGTTCGGAGAGATCGCGGTCCTCGCATGCTTGGGGGTGGCCGCCCCTGAGGTGATCCAGGCCGCCGGCCCGCTCGTATTCGATGGAAAAGTGGTCATAGACGTGACCAACCCCCTCGGTTTCGGGCCCAACGGGGTCCCCCAACTCGCTGACCTGCCGGCCCGGTCGAACGGCGAACTGATCCAGCACCTCCTGCCCAAAGCACGGGTCGTGAAGGCGCTCAACATCATCGGCAACGCGCACATGTTCCACCCGACGTTCCCGGGGGGTCCGCCGGACATGTTCATCTGCGGGAACGACGCCGCCGCGAAGCGGACCGTCGAGAAGATCCTGCTCGAGTTCGGGTGGCCCTCGGTGATTGACCTCGGCGGGATCGAGTGCTCCCGCGAGCTTGAGTCGCTCTGCATCCTCTGGGTGAAATCCGCGCTCCGGCTAGGGAATTGGGATATCGCGTTCAGGCTCCTGCGCAAGTAGCCCGGCACGCGTTCGGAATCGAGTCCGCTCAGGGCCCGAGCGATCGGGCGAGATCCTCGATGGAGAAGCCGATCCCTGTGCCGGTGTTGTAGAGGAGCACGCGCTCCCCCGGACGGATGGCCCGGTCCCTCACCAGGCGGTCCAGCGCGCCGTAGGGGGCCGCCCCCTCCGGCGATGCGGAGATCCCATGCCGTCGAGCAAGCGATCGCATCCCGTCCACAATCTCCTGGTCTGTCACGGTGACGCCCGCGCCACCGGTCGTCCGAACGGCCTCGAGGATCCGCTCGGAGTCGAACGGGGAAGGGACGAGAAGTCCGGGGGCGATCGTGCGGGGTTCGGGCCAAGGATCGACCTTCGTCCCGCCCGAGGCGAGCGCTCGGACGACGGGGGCGCATCCCGCGGGCTGCACCGCGCAGAGCCGGGGCACCCGTTCCAAAAGGCCGATCGTACGAAGCTCGTCGAACGCCTTCGCCATTCCGACAAGACCCGTTCCCCCTCCGGTGGGGTACACGATCGCATCGGGGAACCGGTCGGGGTGAGTCTGCTCGAAGATTTCGAACCCCATCGTTTTCTTCCCCTCGACACGGTACGGCTCTCGAAGGGTCGACATGTCGAACGACCCGCGGCCTCTCTCCGTACGGCGTGCCATCTCTCCCGCCTCGCGGATCGTGCCCGGGACTTCCGTCACTTGGGCGCCGTAGCTCGCGCAGGCGGCCCGAAGGGCCGGAGGAGTTCGTTCCGGGAGGTAGACGTGTGCCTTGAGTCCGGCCCGGGCACAATACGCGGCCAGCGCGACTCCGGCATTACCCGCGCTCGGGACATAGAGGTCTGTGAGGCCGAGCTCCTTCGCCCGGGAGACGGCGACCGCCATCCCTCGCGCCTTGAAAGAGCCCGTGGGAAGTCCGCCATCGTCTTTCACCGAGACTTCCACTCCCGGTGCTTCCGGAACGGATCCCAGGGGCAGGATCAGCGATCCTCCCTCCCCTAGGCTGGCGATCGACTCGGTCCTCGAAACGGGCAGGAGCTCGCGGTACCTCCAGAGCGATCGCTCCCGGTCCCGGAGTGCGTCCCGCCAGGACCGCCCGGACAACCGGTCGAGGTCGTATCTCGCGAAGAGCGTGTGGCCGCACGTGGGACAGGTCCCGCGAGGTTGCGAGGGGTCGACCTCCGAGCAGCAGGCCCGGCACTCGAGCCGGGTGAGGAGGGAACCGGTCTCGCTCACGCTCCGATGACCGGAGTGGAGCGGGATAACATCTTTCTGGCCAGTCCCCGACCAGTTCAGTCGGCCTCCATCAGAAGGATTTCGTTCCCGTCGGGATCGCGGATCGTCGCGTCCCAGACCCCCCAGGGCTGCTTCGTGGGCTCGTGGACGAAATCGACTCCCCGGCCCTTCAGTTTCGCGCACTCGGCCTTCAAGTCCCCGTCAACCAGCACTAGGATTCCGGTATTTCCCGGTTCGAGAGAGTACCCCACCTCCGGGCCGAGACACAGGTGGATCGCGCCCCCCTTGCTCTTTCGCCCGACCGTCAGCCAGTGATCCATGTCCTGGAGGACCGTCATGCCGAGCTTCTCCGTGTACCAGGCCCTCGCCTTCTCCCGATCCGAGACCACGACGGCGACACTCGCCATCCATGGGGCCCCGCGCTTCGCCTTCGTCTTGGTCGCCTTCTTCGCCGGCATGCTCCGCTCTTTCCCCGCGCCCCGCTGTCATGCCCCGACACCACTTGAACCCTGAGGTTGGGCGTCGGTCCGACTCCGCGGGAGCCCGACACATCCGGACCCGGGAGAAGCGAGGCCGAAACGCTCGCGCCCAGAGAGCCGGCGAGCGAGTCGACCCTTAGTCGCAGGAGACGGTCGACACCGTGGGTGCGCCTCGCGGGAACCGGAAGCACATCGAGGAGATGGTCCAGTGGAATACCGCGGTCCCGTAGTACGGGGAGGGCCAGGGGGTCAGGAATTCGGAACCGAGATTCAGGTCGTCCAGGTACATTCCGGCGTCAGAATTTGCCGGATACGACCAGCACGACTCGTTCGTTCGATGAATCATCTCGTTGACGTTGACCAGGACCGCACTGAAGTCCACCCCGAAGGTGCGGCTCGTAGTGTTCATGGCGTTCCCGGTGCCGTTGTAGAAGTACAGGACAGTGAGTTCGTTGTTGTCGGTCCCCTGGCAGAAGTACGAGAAGTCCCACGGCTGGCTCGATAGGGTTGCGTTGATCAGGGTCGGCAGGCTCGTCGAACCGTCGTACGTGAAGTAGTTCCAGGGAGAACTTTCGTACCCTATAGTCATCCAGAGCATGATTTCGAGAGAAAAGTTGCCGGGCCCCGTAACGTTCGACGGGGTAGGTACATACGACGAGAGGAAGTTGTCCCAGACATAGTCGTACGCAGCCCGACCCTTGTCGTAGATCGAGTACGTGTTGGTCAACCACATGTTCTGATCGACGGCCCGGGAATCGAGCTCGGGCAACTTGAATCCCGGCGCCATCTTTCCCGGACTGCCACCCCAGAGATCCTGACCATACTCGACGTGTGGGTAGCCGAGCACGCCGCCGGCCCCCCCGACGCTGCTGAAGTGCACCCGGTTGGTCAGTACGCCGGCGGACCCTCCAGTGTAGCAGACCTTGTCGCTTCCGACACTCCCGTTTCCGAGCCCAAAGAGGTTCGGCGTTTCATAGCCGTAAGGAAGGAACGATACGGGAAACGGGTTGCTCGGAGTACCGTCTGCGCATATCTTGTGGGTGACCCGATACGAGGGGATGATCGGTACCATGGAGGGAAGGGTTGCGCGGGGCCCGACTCGATTGAAAAACGGAGCGAACGGGGAAAGATGGGCGGACGGAACCGATCCGATCGGAAACGCTCCAAGGAGTGCCATCAATCCCACCAACGACGCCATCGCCGCGGTCGCTGGCCCTGCCCAGCCCATCGTTCTCCCCCGAGAATGATGCCATCGGTACCTGGACAGCCGATACCATTGGCGGCCCGCGGGCCGGGCTCTCCCGTGCATGTAAACCGGTATAGCGACGCTCCTCGATTTATGCCGTCCGCAATCCGCAAGTTTCGAGATGAACAGGGATCGATGTGATGCGGTGTCGTTCGAGGGCCCTGTCCCGTCCAGGATCCGTCCTCGGCGGCCAACAGGCTAGGATGGCCCAGGCCCAGCTTCAGCGCGAGCCAAGGGTAGGCCGGGTTGTCTCGAGGAATCGTTCGCTCCATGAAGGCGAGAGAGGGGGAGAATCCGATTCGGTAAGGCCGAGGCGACCCATCCACTGGTGCCGCCGAACGATCCCGGCCCAGGCCGTAGGACCCGCCGCTCGAGCGCGAGGAAATGGTTGGTCGCTAAGGAACCGGTCAACGCATCGTCACTTGACCACGTGTATCCGAATCGAGTGATCGTAGGCTCTCACGTCGGTGATGGTCACGTGGGTGGACGCTACGAGGTAGACCCCGGTGGAGTAATCATAGGCGAGCACCGATTGGATCGTTACGTTGTGGCACACGTCCACGAAGACGCCGGTCGAATTTTCATCCGCGGTGATCTGCTCGACATGTACGCTCGACGCGTTGTGGAGGTAAACCGCGGTGGACAGGACCTCCCCGGTAACCCCGTAGATCTGGATCGCGTGGGAATCGTCGACCTCGACGCCGACAGAATTCGTGTCTGCCGTGACCCCGACGACGGTCGTGCCGTACGATAGGCTCATGTTCACTCCTACGGAGTCAGTGAGCGCGAGGACGATGCTCACCGCGGTACCGGTCGTACCCGGGAGGTAGTAGTACGGATCGTAGTCGACCCCGAATCCGTAGTCGTCCCCCGTGGCCACGCCGTACGCTCCGTCCTGCGCGGAGATGTTGGAGTACGTCCCGTCCGAGCTGCTGTGGCCCACGATCGCGGTGGAGAGGGACCCGACGGCCTCGACATCCGAGACCGACGTATCGAACGACCCCATGTCGGTGACGCCCGTCGAGGCATATTCGGCGACTACGCCCTGGACCTGCGTGCCGACCGAATCGCCCACCCACACGCCGGGACTGGAGAGCTCGGAGGTCACGCCCTCGACCAAAGCGTCCGTATCGTGCCAGAGCACGATTTGGAGATTGTAGAAGGTCTCAATTGTGGTCTGGTCCGCGACCACATCGCCCACGCCCTCGTAGATGTTGATCCCGGACGTCCAGTAGAAGAGCGTGTAGAACGCCGGCGCCGGACCGAGGAGCCCCTCCTCGGGAGGCGACGAGTAGTCGGCGAAGACGAAGTTCCCCCCGGACGAATCGACTCCCTGATAGACGTCGTCTACGTCGACCGGCACGCTGGCGCCCTGAGTCATGAAGACCTCGAACGTTGCGTATCCGTAGTCGTTCACGTGCTCGAACGTGAAGTTCATGTCGACGACTAGGCTGATGAAAAGGTACGGTATGCTCGTCGCACCAGTGGCGTTCTGGGCCAGGCTGGCGAGCTGACTATTCGAGAACGCGTAGAGCGGGGCGCGGAGCGAACCTGGCGCCGAGGTTAGGCTGAGGTCGTACGACGTGTCCGTTCCGGTCACCGCCGAGCCGTTCAGCTCCTGGAAGCCGGCGGCGAATGCCTGGACGTAGTAGCTTTTCGTCCACGGCGCGCCGAGCGGTGGGAGGTACGTGCTGAACGTTCCGGTGTCGGACGTGGGGAGCCAGCTCATGTTGTCGCGCTCGTTGAGGTTCGTGTTCCACGGGTCGAGGACCGGCGGGGTGTTGCTGACGAAGACGAACCCGTACGACGGGCTGATCGACCCGGCAAGGTGGATGTCGCCCGATTTCACCGAGACGTACGGCTCCGCGCCCCAGAGACCGTAGAGCATCGCCGGGCCCTGGTTCATGACGAGCGTGTGGCTCGGGGTCCAGTAGTCGGCAACCCCGGTCGCAGTCTCGCCGGTGTCGCCGCCCCAGTTGTACGCCGAGGGCACGCTCTGGAAACCGCCGCTGCTCGCATTGGAGTACTCGAGGTTCATCGTGGCGTTCATCGCGCGGAAGACCGAGTTGTCGCCGCCGATGTTGCCGCAGAGGACGATCTCAGCGTCGCGGAACAGCCCGGTCGGGGAGGGAGCGAAACCGTCGATCGAGAACCCCGGTGGATACGGGGATGCGTGGTGGGGCGCGCCCGTACTGTTGAACACGACCTCGTCGGAGACACCCGTAAAGACCTGGTCAGTTCCGGCCTCGATGATCCGGTACCCGTACGATACGACTGAACGCTTCTGCGCATTGGTCGTGGCGTTGTTGTACAATTGGACCGTGACCGGGTAGGAAGCGGGGCTCACCGGGACCGTCCCGCCGACGCACTGGAGGACGCCGCCATAGACCTCCAGTATCCTATCCACCCCAGAAGACCCGTTGTTGCACGCGGAGTAAATCGTCCCCGGTGCGATGTAAAACGGGTCTTGCGTCGCCGAGGTCATGTTGAACGTGTCGGAAACGAAGTGGATGCCGGTGTCGTTGTAGTCGAGCACGTTCTGGGTCCAGAAGAATCCGTGTTGAGAGCCGGGGATCGAGATGTTCGTCGCCACGGTGTTGAGCTGAATCCCGAACTCGTTGAGGCTTCCGACGAGCCCGAGGTGCTGACCCGAAACCTCGGTCAGTTGGATGGACGCGGGGTCGGTAACGTTCGGCGGTGTGTTGAACGTCACCTCGCCGAGGATATGGGAGGTGTTGTAGGAGTACGTCTTGACGCCTAGGCCGAAGTCCGTGAGACCGAGCGGCGCCGGCTGCGCGACGTAGTAGGGGTTAATGCGTCCATTGGTGGCCGTCGCGGGATCTTTAAGGAGGGCCAGGTTCGGTAGAGAGGTCAGCGGCGCGAGGGTAGGTCCCTGATCGCTCAGGGATTCAATCCAGGGCACATGGCTGAGCGTCGGGGGAAGCCCGGAAAGCAGCGTAGCAGCCGGAGTGGACTGGGGAGCCAACGAGGCGAGGCGCGAGTTGCTCGCAGTCTGGGAGTCCGCGAGCCCTCTCTGCACGACGCTAGCTGAGAGACCACTTGTCGAAGTACCGGGGGCGTGGGACCCCACGCCGCCGGACAGCAAGGAACCTGCCGGCACGATCATTAGTGCGCCAATCGCGACCGCCGCCAGGACCAACCAACCGTTCTTTGGAAGCGTGCTCTGCTTCGACATGGCAGGTCAATCGAGCCCGGGGTTATGGACTTCTTGGTGCAAGAACGGGAATGACGACCCTCCGCCGACCCGGCGGCGGTGTGGAGAACGCTAGGCCGCTGAGCATTCGTGGGTAAACGGCCCCACGACTCCCGGTCGGCCCCGAGTAAAACGAGGGTCGAGGCGGCCTAATCGGATGGGCTCGGCCGGATTCGAACCGGCGACCTTCGCTGTGTGAGAGCGACGTCGTAACCGCTGGACCACGAGCCCGACGAATCCCCGCGAGTCCCCCGCGCGCTTAAGGATTTTATATCGGCAGAGCGAGCAGTGCGGGGAGGACCAGCCCGGCCGTCAGCGTGAGAACGAGCCCGGTCGCTAGGGCCAGGCTGCCGGCACGCTCATCGCCGTACCGCGTGATGAAGTAGAGCGTCGTGTCCATGGATGTCGCTCCACCGATCGCGGCCAAACCGCCGCCCCGGAGCCTTCGGCCGAGGTACGGGCTCAGGACCATCGTGAGGTTCTCCCGGAAGAAGTTCGTAAGGAATGCGAGGAGTCCGAAGAGCGTGCCGGCCCTCGCCGCGACGAGAGGACCCGCTAGGCTGTACCAACCGAACGCGAGCGACGTCGCGAACGAGACGGTCCACGGGATGCCGGAGACGACCGCAAACAGAACGGCGCTCGCCACCGCTGCGGTCCCTGCGGAGGCGATCGGGACGGCCAGCACCTTCACTTGGACCCACTCGAGCTTGAGGTCGAAGCCAATCAGTGCGAGCATCACGTAGAGGGCCCAGGTGATCCCACTCGCGCTCGGAAGGGTCACGAAGTGGCCCAGGACGAACCCTCCGACAAGGGCGGCTACCAGGATTCCTCCGAACGGAATCCTCTCTCTTGAACCGGGCGCGATTGAGGTCCCGGGGGTCGTCGGCTCTTCACGTGTGAGAAGCAGGTAGAGCCCGCCCGTCAGGCCGAGAACGAGGAGCGAGAAGCCGAGGGCGACGGGGAGAGTGACTGCGAGCGAGCCGGCCGGAACGGAATCGAGGAGGGTTCCGAGCAGTCCAACGAGGACCACGATCGTCACGCGGGTGAGCCGGCCGGTCCACGGAGTGCGAGCGCGAACGATGCGCCCCGTAAGGACCCCCGCCCCTAAGGCGGCGTAGAGGAACGGGTCGAACGCCACGGGCCACTAGCCCGACCACGCCGGGAGTCCCTGGGCAGAGGGTCGGTTCGGACCGATGTCGAGACGGACCGTCTCGTCCCGGCCCGGCCCGTAGCCAACGTACTCGACGGCCACGCCGGTCTCGGAGGCGATCCGGCCGAGGTACCTTCGGAGCTCGGTCGGTAGCGCCCGAGCGCCTTCCCGGCGGATCCGCTCCTTGAGCCGTTCGTGGAATTCGGGCCAGCCGGGAAGTCGCTCGTAGACGGGCTGGGCACGCGCGAGATCGTCGGCCTGGGATGGAAGGAGATCGCGGACCGTGCTGCCATCGGGCATCACGTACTGGACGCAGACCGGCACCTCGTCCAGGCCCCCGAGGACATCGACCTTGCTGATCGCGAGCGAAGTGAGTCCATTGAGCCGGGCGACGTAGCGTAGGAGGGAGAGATCGAGCCAGCCGCACCGGCGCTCGCGTCCGGTGGTTGCCCCTCGCTCTCCGCCGACGCGGCGGAGGTATTCGCCCGCTTCCCCTGTGTCCTCGGTCGGGAACGGCCCCGCGCCCACGCGCGTCGTGTACGCCTTCGAGACCCCGATTACCTCGTCGACTTCGGTCGGGGGGATCCCGCTCCCGACGAGCGCCCCAGCGCTCGTGGGGTGCGAGCTCGTCACGTAGGGATAGGTTCCGAAGTCGACGTCGAGAAGCGCGCTCTGGGCTCCTTCGAGGAGGACGTTATCGCCGCGAGCGATGGCGTCCCAGACGATCGGCTCTGTGGGCCGAATGAGCGGCGCGAGGCGGGAACCGACCTCGGCGAGCTGGCCCGTCAACTCCTCGCGCGGAGGGAGACCCGGGATGTGGGTCTTTGTCGCGTAGAGGAGTTCGAGACGGTCTCGGAGAATCGCCGGACGGGTGAGGTCCGACATGCGGATCCCCCACCGGCCCGCCCGGTCGGCGTACGCGGGGCCCACCCCCCGCCGGGTCGTCCCGAGGCTCGCGTGAGGATCCTTCTTTCCCCGGAGGTCGTCCTCCCAGGCGTCCTCGATCTCGTGGATCGGGAGGATCGCATGCGCACGGTCCGAGATGACGACCTCCCCGCGGAGGAGGCCCCGCTTCTCGAGGTCGTGCATCTCGTCCTCGAGCTTCATCGGTTGGAGGACCATCCCGGGTCCGCTCACGCCGACGGTGTGCGGACGGAGGACTCCGCAAGAGAGCTGGTGGAGGATGACGGTCCCTTCGGGCGTGTGGACGGTGTGGCCCGTGTTCGGTCCTCCGGCGGAGCGGACGACGTACCGGGCGTTCGCAGCAAGATAGTCCGTGATCTTTCCCTTGGCCTCGTCTCCGAACTGGGCTCCGACGACAACCCGAACGGTCATGCTCTCCCGTGCCCGCTCTCCCGAGCGGCGCCGTGTAGAAACCGCTTGTGCTTGCGAACGCGTCCGGCTCTCCCGGCGCGTGACGCAGCATCACACGGCACAACGATAATGAGTACCCCTTCGGTGCGACGCGCGTGGTCGCCCGCCGGGTGAGCTCGATTGAGATCTCCGGCATCCGCAAAATGTTCGACGCCGCGCCTCCGAACACGGTCAACCTCGGTCTCGGGGAGCCGGACTTCGAGCCTCCCCCCGTGGTGCTCGAGGCGCTCGCGCGGGCCACGCGCGAGGGGATGAATCACTACGGGCCCTCAGCGGGTCTCCTCCCCCTTCGCGATGCGATCGCCGGGCGGTACGCGGTGAAGGAGCCAACGACGACCCGGGAGAACGTCATCGTCACCTGCGGGGGGTCCGAGGCGCTCATGGTAGTGGCGCTATCCCTGTACGATCCCGGCGACGAGGTCCTCGTCCCCAATCCCGGCTTTGTGCTCTACCCGGCGCACGCGCGTCTCCTCGGGGCCGTGCCGATCCCCTACAGTCTCCGAGCCTCCCGCAAGTACCTGCCCGACCTCGACGAGCTAGAACGGCTGGTCACCGACCGCACGCGCGTCCTGATCGTGAACAGCCCCTCCAACCCGACCGGAGGCGTGTTCCCCCGATCGGTCGTCGACCAGCTCGTCGCGTTCGCCGACCGGCACGACCTCACGATCGTTTCGGACGAGGTCTACGAGCAGATCGTCTACGATGGAGAGGCGACGTCGTTCTGGGGACGAACTGACCGCGCCGTGATCGTCAACTCGTTCTCGAAGACCCTCGCGATGACCGGCTGGCGCGTGGGGTTCCTCCTCGCCCCCCGACGCCTCGCCCCCGACTTCAACAAGATTCACTATCACATCATGGCCTGCCCGGCCACTCCGATCCAGGCGGCGGTCCTCGCTGGTCTCAAGGCGGGGGACGGGACAATCGAGGCGATGGTCCGGGAGTTCCGCGCGCGGCGAGAGCTCGTGGTCCGGCTCCTCAAACAGATACCGGGCCTCGACGTGGTCCGCCCCGCCGGCGCGTTCTACGTCTTCCCTTCGTTCGAGTGGCCCCGGCCGGCGCTCGGGGTCGCGACCGAGCTCCTGTCGCGCGGGGTGATCACGACCCCCGGCGACGCCTTCGGGTCCCTCGGCGCCTCGCACCTGAGGCTATCATTCGCCGCGTCCCGGCCGAACCTACGCAAGGGCATCGGGATCATTCGGACGTACGCTGAGGAGATCCGGGCGGGCTAGGCGGTCGTCCCCCTCGAACGGTTCTCCTCCAGCTCACGGTAGAGGGCCAGGTGCCGTTCGACGGCCACGGACCAGTCACATTGCTGGACTTTCTCGGCACCGCGGGCCACGAGCTCGCGCGTCCGTCCCGGATTCCCCCGCACGTCGCGGAGCGCCGATGCGAGCACCTCGAAGTCGCCGTACGGAACGAGCCGACCTGCGCGGCCCCGTTCGAGCACCTCGGGGACCGCGCCGACTTCGGTCGCAACGATCGGGGTCCGGGCAGCCATGGCGTCCAAGAGGACGAGTCCGTACGCCTCCCACTCCGAAGGAAGGACGAGCGCGCACGCTCGACGGAGGATCGCTCGATACGTCCGTCGATCGGGGTAGGGGCCAAACCAGCGTACCGCCTCATCGATGTTGAGGCGTCGGGCCCGGGCCCCGAGCTCGGCCCGCTCCCCCCAATCCGGACCGACCAAGACGAGGGGGAGGCGCTCGGAGGTGGGCACGCGTGCGAGAGCGTCGAACAGGAAGGCTAGGCCCTTGTTTCGCGCGATGCGCCCGACGAAAAGGAAGTACTCCTCCGGGAGGTGGAGCCCCTCGGGCTGGTCGGCGGCCGGGTCCTGCCACTCCTCAAGGTCGATCCCGGGGGGGATGACGCGGACCGGCCCGCCAAAGTCGAATTCGCGCACGAGGGAGCGCTCGAGCTCCGACTCGACGACGAGCGCGTCCGCGTCCCGGTAGGATGCGAAACCGAACAGGTAATCCTCGACGCGGAGGAGCCGCTTCTTCAGCGCCGGCTCGTGCACGTCCGCCGGGTGGTAATGCGTCGAGATCACAATCGGAAGTCTCCGGCGACGGGCGACGGCGGTCGCCTGGAGGACGTGGCCGTACCGATGGGAATGGGCGTGGATGAGGTCGGGGCGGCTATCGGCGAGGGCGCCCGCGAGACCGGCGAGATACGGGAGGCTGAGACCAGGGACCGGCTGCTTGATGGCGGCGAAACGGTGGACGGGGATGCCATCGACCGTCGGGGGGAAGTCGGCGCGACGGACCCATCCCGACTCGTCGACCAGGTCGCTCGCGAATACCTCGACGTCCTCTCCGCGCGCCTGAAGCCCGCGGCTCAGCTTCTGGACGGTGGTCTCGACCCCGCCGGGCGCGTCGTACCGCAGGGTCACCTGGGCGATCCTCATGTCACCGGGACGCCCCATCCCTCACCCTCGAACGGTCGCGCTCGGACGACCCACCCGCACCCCTGGGGCGCATCGAAGAGACCCGGACCGGCCGAGGGGACTCGCATCCCGAGGAGAACGACCGGAGGTCTTCTTTACCGTTCGTGGGAGGCTGGTGGTTCCTTGCGGGAGGTTCCCGCGCCGCGGTCCAAAGCGAAATCTATCGCACCCGTTCTCCTCCGGGGGTCGCAGAAGGCGCTCAGCATGCTCGTCGGTCTGATCGGGCGATTCCTGTGCGTGATGGCCCGTTTCACCCCAGGTGACGCGGGACGCGACCTCGACCACGTCGGGCAGGAGCTCATCCGGCTCGACCGGCGCCGCGGTCAGCCGCGTGCCACCTCACGGTAGAGCGCGCGGAACCGCTCGGACGAGACCGACCAGTCGAGCCCCTGGACCTTCGCCGCCGCGGCGTCCGAGCGCTGCCGCGCGCCGCCCGGATCTTCGAGGATCTGCCGCATCGCCAGTGCGAGGGCGCTCGGGTTGCCATAGGGGACGAGGAGTCCCAGCTGCCCCCCGTCCAACACTTCGGGAACCGCGCCGACCGCGGTCGCGACGATGGGAGTGTGCGCGGCCATCGCCTCGAGAAGCACGAACCCGTACGCCTCCCACTCGGACGGCAGGACGAGGGCACGCGCCCCCCGGATCACGGCTCGATAGACGCTCCGGTCGGGGAAGTACCCGAGCCAGTGGAGCACGTCGGACACCCCCCGGCGACGGGCCCGCTCCTCGAGAGAGGCCCGTTCGCCCCAGTCCGCCCCGAGGAGGACGAGGGGACGGCGGGCGCCTATGGGGAGCTCGGCGACGGCGTCCACGAGGGAGGGAAGGCCCTTGTTCGCGGCGATGCGCCCGACGAAAACGAAGTACTCGGTAGGGAGGTCAAGTGCGTCGGCCCGATCGGCCGAGGGGTGGCTCCACGCCTCGAGGTCAACCCCTGGAGGAACGATCCGGATCCGGTCGCTCGGGGCGAACTCACGGAGGATCCGGGCCTCGAGCTCCGACTGGACCACGATCGCGCGGGCGGTCCGGTACGCACTCATGCCGAAGGCGACGTCGTCGAGGCGTAGTAGGTTCCGGTTGCGCCAGGACTCCCGAAGGTCCGGCGGGTGGTACGACGTCGAGATGACGAGCGGAATCCCACGTCGGTCTGCGACAGCAGCGGCCTGCAACACGTGGCCGTACCGATGGGAGTGCGCGTGGATCACGTCAGCGCCGCTCTCGGAGAGCGCGTCGATGAGCCCGACCATCAGCGGCAGGTTGAGGTGCGGGACGAGCCGGCGGCGGACGGGAAACCGACGGACCGGCACCCCGTCGACGACGGGTCGGTAGTCGGTCCGTCGTTCCCCCGAGGATTCGTCGTAGAGGTCGCTCGCGAAGACCTCGACTTCGTCCCCCGCGGCCCGCATCCGCCGGGTGAGTTCGTGCACGTTCGTCTCGACGCCGCCGGGTGCATCGAACCGCAGGGTGACGTGGACGATCTTCACGGCTGTACGACCTCCCGGTACAGCGTCGAGAGCCGGTCGGCGAGACGATCCCAGGAGTATCGCGGCACCACCTGATCGCGACCGTACGCCCCGAAACGGCCGGCGAGCTCTCGATCGTTCCACAGGGTCTCGATCGCCTGCGCGAGCTCCTCCGGCGACCGGGGTGGAACCAGCAGGCCCGCCTTTCCCTCCTCGACGACCTCAGGGATTCCGCCGACTCGCGAGGCGACGACGGGTGTTCCCTCGGCCAGCGCCTCGAGG
>JASHQX010000138.1 GCA_030038895.1 Thermoplasmata archaeon | reverse complement strand
GCCTTTCGCATCTCGGCCAGGTGGCGACGGAACTGCGCCTGCTCGCGGCTCTCCGACATACGCTCTCTCGACGCCGAAGACCGGGAGTCGGGAGATAAAACTTGGTCCCGACCGGCAGCCCGCTATCCCCCCATCCGGCGGTCGGCGCGGCGTCGGCGTCCGCGAGCCGCGCCCGGTGCCGGCGGGGAGGGTAGGGGGGAGGGAGGAGTCGGGATCCGCCGTTCCGTTTCCGTACCGTGAGCCCAGCGGACCAGGAGCTCCACCCCGAGGTTCGCCGGCTCGGTGACCATCATATCGCCGCCGAGCGTCCGGGCAACGGTCCGGGCCGCGACCTCGTACTCGGGGTGGTCGGACTTCAGCAAGATCACCGTCGACCGAAGCGGAACGACCGTCGCGAGCTCGCGCGCCCGCTCGAGCGCGTGCTCGAGAGCGACATCGAGCTGGCCGCTGCGGACCCGGCCGTCATCGTCCGTGTAGGCTTCGGGCAGGCCGTCCGTGATCAGATAGAACTCCCGCAGGGAGGCCCGTGAGGACTGCAGGAGCAGATGGGCCGCCCGCAGCGCCTCCGCGGTGTTGGTGAACGCCCCGGGTTTGCACTCCCAGAGCTCGACCAAGTCGAGGACCTGCACCTCATTGTCGAACGCGAGGAGATCGACCGTCGCGTCCGGGTACCGACGACGGATCGCGACGTAGAGCGCGAGGAGGGCCTTCTTCGCCGCCTCCAGCTTGCCCGATTCGGACATGCTCCCCGACCGATCGAACGCGAGGACGACGTGGACCCGCTCGCTCGTCACCTCGCGGTAGATGTAGCTCGTCGATTCGTCGATGTGCCGCGAGCCGGTCAGGCGCGCGGCGAGGAGCGAGCCCGGAACGTCGAGGTGCGCGACCTCCTCCGGCCGCCGGAGCCGGGCCTTCTCGTAGACCCCGGTCGATCCGCCCCCCTTGAGCGAGAGCCGGATGTCCCCGGGAAGCTTGCGGCTCTCCTCCTCGAGGAGGAGACGAGCGAACCGCTCCACCAGGCCGTAGGTGACGACCAGCTCGCCCGCACGCTCCGCGACGAATCCCCGCTCCTTGAGCTCGCGCTGGAGCCGGTGCTCCTCGCCCGCCCGGATCCGGGCCTCGGTCTCGGACTCGGCGCGGCGTCGCGCCTCCTCCCGTTCCGCCTCGAGGCGGCGACGCTGCGCCTCAGCCTCCCGACGCTTCGCTTCGGCCTCCCGTTCGATCGACCGTTCGCGCGTCCGCAGCGCCCCGGAGACGCTCTCGGACAGCTCGGTGCGTTCGGACGGCGTCAGGCGGGCGAGCGTGTCGCCGATCTCGGAAGGGCCGATCGCCCGCCCGGTGGCCGAGGGGATCGCGAAGGAGAGGGTGCGTCCGGCTCGCGGGGGAGGTGCGGGGGCCTTGGACCGGGAGAACAGCCGTTTGAGCCAAGCGATGAACCGCGCGAACGCAGCGCGTAAGCGGGCGAAGAAGCCGGGCGGCGGAGGCGGTTGGTTCCAGGATGCAGTGGGGAGGAGCAGCGCCGATCGGACCTCGTCGAGCAGATCGGAGGGGGGCAGACGCGACCAGTCCACGGAGCGGGCGGTCCGCAGCCGTTCCTCTAACGCCGCGATCTGCCGGGCGACGTCCTCGTCCGAGTGTCGGGTCACCTGGGCGAGCTCTTCGACTCGATGGTCGTACTCTTCGACCAGGTGGGCGACCCGCCGCCGCGCCTGACGGCGGAGGTGGTCGCGCAGGCGTTCCAGCCGCTCCTGGAGCTCCCGGTCCTCTTTCGCCCGCTCGCGAAGGAGCGAGCGAGCCCCGTCGACGCCGTGCTCGGCCAGGGCCCGAACGAGGGCCGCACGGTCGAGCGCGTCGAGGATGTCGTAGGAGACGACGTCGTCGGGGAAGGTCGTGCAGTCGGGGAGGGTGACCGCCCCGTCAGAGGGGGGCGTCGTCGTCGTCCTCCTCGCGGCAGGAGAACAGCGAAAACTGCTCGAGGATCCGGAAGACGTTCACGGCCGCGTCGATGTCCGACACGTCGGGACCGGGCGCCTCGCGCTTCGACACGTACCCCGCGAACCCACGGAACCGGGGGAAGAGCCCGCCGTCCCCGGTCGCTTGAGCCCGCAGCTCGGCGTCGTCCTTCAGGCGGCGACCCTCGCCGACGAGGGCCTCGGCCTCGTTCTTGTTCTCCTTGAGCGCGTCGCGGTAGTACCGGCACCAGTAGACCCCGGCGCTTCGCTTGAGCGCCGAATCGAGGTACTGGTCGATGAACTCGACCACGCGCTTCTCGTTCTGGCGGAACGAGTCCCCGCTCCGCGCCCGGATGCGCCCGCGCATCGCGTGCACGAGCCCCGCCTTCAGGTCCGGGCTCGTCGGGGGGTTGTGATCCGCGAGGGACGCGATCGCCGAGGTCCGTGCGGCAACGTCGATGAGGGTGCGGTTCGATCCCACCTCGCCGATGTCCGGGTTGTCCTCGCTCATCCGCAGGCGCCAGGCTTCGACCACCCGGACCCCGGCATCGAGAAGGATCTCCGGGACATAGCCGGAGGTCATCTCATCGCGCGCGAGCTCGACGATATGCCGGTTATCGGCGTGACGCACGTTGTAGCTGACGTGAAGGCTCGTGAGCCGGTCCGAGAGCGGATCGTTGATGT
>JASHQX010000137.1 GCA_030038895.1 Thermoplasmata archaeon | reverse complement strand
TCGGAAGACCAGGTGATCTCCGAGATCCGTGCGGCGTTCGAGGGGACGTATCCCGACGTGCTGTCCCGCCACCTGAAGTTCCATGATCTATCACCGACGTACTTCGCGGACACCGTGGTCCCGGCCGACTGGGCGTCGATCGGCCGACCGCTCCTCGCGGAAGCACCGGTCGCGACGGCGCCGGCGGATGGACCGGTTCGGGCGGTGGCCGATGCCGCGGACCTCGATGGGGGCCGGAACCTACTGGTCCTGGATTCGCTGACCGACCTCCTCGTGCGTCCGGGCGCCCAGGCGGGCGACCTCCTCGCGCTCCTCAAGGGTCTACGCCGTCGAGCGAAGGAATGGAACGGCCTCGTCTACCTCCTCCTCTCGCAGGGCGTCGCCCCGCCCGCGGTCGAGCAAGCGGTGATCGACTCGGTCGATGGCGTGCTCGCGTTCAGCTGGGTTACGAGCCCGGCGCGCTCCCACCGACAGCGGGCGATGGTGATCGTGAAGTCGATGCCGGTGCTCGCGCACCTTCCGGCCGAGTACCACGGACGGTTCGTGATCCGAGTGAACACTGGCACGGGGTTGGTGACAACGCAGTATGAGCGTGTCTGAGCTTGTACCAAACCGCGTCTCGAGCGGCGTGCCGGGGCTCGACGAGATGCTCGGCGGGGGCTTCCCGCCCGGGCACGTAGTGCTCGTCACGGGTCTTCCGGGCACCGGCAAGACCTGTCTCGGACTGCAATTCCTGCTGCAGGGCGCGATCAACGGCGAAAAGGGGGTCTTCCTATCCCTCGAGGAGGACGTTCCTCGCCTCTTAGAGAACGCGAGACAGTTTGCCTGGCCGGTCGATGCCGCGGTCGAAAAGGGGACCCTGAAGGTCCTCCGCCTCGACCCGAAGGAAACCCGCCAGAGCCTCGCCCGGGTCCAAGGGGACCTCGGCAAGGAATTGAAGTCGATGGGCGCGAAACGGATCGTAGTCGACTCGGTCTCGCTTCTGAACATGCTCAGCGATGACGAACCCGGACGCCGGACGACCCTCTTCGCTCTCGCGGCCGCGTGTCGGCAGTCCGCGGCGACGACCCTCCTCACCGCCGAGGCGGACCCAATCCACCCCGAAGTCAGCCGGGACGGTCTCACCGAGTACGTCGCGGACGGCGTCATTCTGCTGGGCTACCGAACGGGGAACGACGGTCACCGGGTCGGCCTTGCGCTCCGGATCCTCAAGATGCGGCGGACCGCGCACGTGCGCACGGTCCAGCCGTACTCGATCGGATCGAGCGGGATCACCGTCGACGCAAAGGCGGTCGATTTCGGCGGTCCCTGAACCCCGCCCTCGAAGGGCCGGAGACGTGTTTCGGCCCCTCTCGCGCCAACTTTGTATCCGGGAGGCGTCTTTCCACTAAGACCCGACCATGCCCGATGCCAATCAGCCACCGGAGCGAGAGGGTACTGGCGCACTTCCCGGGATCCCGCCGGCGTCTCTCCCGCCGGTCCGGTGGAGGATCTACGTCGACCTCGATGCGTTCTACGTCTCGTGCGAGCTTCGCGACCGGCCCGATCTCAAAGGACGACCGGTGATCGTCGGGCCTCCGCCGTCGGAGGGGCCTACCCGCGGAGTGGTTCTCTCCGCGAGTTACGAGGCTCGGAAGTTCGGGATCCGCAGCGCGCTTCCGGCGGTGATCGCCGCCCGGCTCTGCCCAGAGGCGACGTGGATTCCTCCGGACTTCGCGAAGTACGAACAGATCAGCCACGATGTCCGTACCCTCCTTGGCGGCTACTCGGAAGACGTCGTGCCGTACAGCATCGACGAGGCGGCGCTCGGGATCGAAGCGACGACTAAGGAGGAGGCGCGGGCCGTGGCCGAGCGGATCCAGCGCGACCTCGCGGACGCGCTCGGCCTCCCCGCGTCGCTCGGCGTCGCGACCACCCGGCTCGTCGCCAAGATTGCGACCGACCGGGCGAAGCCCGGAGGGATCGGGGTGGTCGCTCCGGAGGAGGTGGCCGAGTTCGTGGCACCCCTCCCCGTGCGGGTGGTGCCCGGAGTCGGCCCGAAGACCGACGAGATTCTGCGGCTCCATGGGATCCTCACGATCGGCGACCTCGCTTCGCGGCGCCCGTCCGAGGTCTCCGGCTGGCTCGGCGAGTTCGGGCGGGAGCTCGTGGCGCTCGCTCGCGGAACGCCGGTCGAGGCGCCCGAGACGTCGATGGGACCCCGGTCCCGGTCCACGGACCACACCTTCGTGACCGACGTCGCCTCCTGGGAGGAGATTGGAACGGCCGTGAGGGAGATGGCGCGGGAACTCGGGTACTCGCTCGAGAGAGAGGGCCTGCGGTACGGCGCGGTGGGGGTCGCGTTCCGTTGGGCCGACTTCAGTCGCTCCCAGCGCTCGCGGACCCTCACCGCTTCTCGCGAGGGTATCGCCCCCCTCACGGACCTCGCGGTCCGGCTCGCCCACGAGCTCTGGGAGTCGGAGCAAGCGGGCCGCGAGCGGCCGGTCCGCACGGTCTCGGTCCGGACCGAGCGCCTCACCGAACGCACGCAGCGGCAGGTCTCGCTCGACGACTACCCGCCGACGGCCCGCCGTCCGCTCGCGCCTAAGTAGGCTTGCCGTTGTGGCGAAAATGCAGAAATCGGGGGCGCCGGAGTGGAAAAAGCGAAGGACGACGGACCGGGGGTGGAAGCCGCGTCGCTCATCGCTCCGCGTTCACCGTTCGGCGTCCCATTCCCGGCGTATGAAGGCCGATCGCTTCCCAACATAACGAGCTCGGTGATCCGAGCTGTGGGAATCGAACTCTCCGGTGAACCCGACATCCTCCCGCCCCTGGTTCCCGAGCTGGATCCGTTCCAGGGCCGTCGGGCCGAAGGCCCCGTGCTGGTCCTCCTCGTCGATGGACTCGGATGGGGAGACAGCGGCCGGATCGAAGAGCGAGCCGCCTCGGGCTATCCGGCCGACTGGACGAACCGGGCCCGTCCCATCACGAGCGTTTTCCCGACGACGACCACCGTTGCCCTGACCAGCCTGTCGACCGCGCAGCCCCCTTCCCGGCACGGGGTGGTGGGACACCGCATGTACCTACCGGCGTTCGGGGTCGTCGCCGAGATCCTGCGGATGTCCCCGAGCGGCGCGGCGGGGATCGATACACTCGCCGGGCCCAACTGGGCACCGGCGATGGTCTCGGGCACCGCCAGCGTGTTCCGTCGGGGTCTACCTTCGGTCGCGCTCACCCGGTATCGATTCGAGGGGACCGCATTCACTCGGATGATCTACGACGGCGCGACGTTCGTCGGGTTCAGCACCGCTTCGGATTTCGCCTTCCACCTCGCCGAGCTTCTCGGCAGTCGCGACCCACCCCCTGCGATCTTTGCCTACACGGACGACCTCGACACCGTGCAGCACCTGCACGGGCCGAGCTCCGAGTTCGACGCGTTCGAAGTCGGTCTAGTCCGACAGATCCTCTTAGCCGCCCGCCGGCGGCTCGATTCGAAAGTCGCCCGGCAGACGACGATCATTGTGACCGGCGACCACGGCCAGGTCGCGTCTACGCCGGCAACCGAGTTCCCCCTCGACCGTCACCCGAAGATCGTCGCCCACCTCGCTCGACCGCCGACCGGAGACCGCCGCGCGGCATTCCTCACGGCTCGACCCGGCCAGTTGGACGCGCTCCGCTCCGCGCTCGGCGAGGCACTTCCCTCGAGCCACCGGATCGTGGGGATGCCCGCGGCGATCGAGGCCGGATTGTTCGGCCCACCGCCCTTCCACCCGGAGCTCTCTGAGCGACTCGGCGATCTCCTAGTGCTCCCCCCGGCTCCCGCCTGCATCACGTACCGACTCCCCGGAGCAGCGGCCCGGTCCCGCTCCCTCCTCGGGGCTCACGGGGGCCTCGACTCGGCAGAGCTCCTTGTGCCCATCGTCGCGGGGACCTTGGCGGAAATCTAGTCCGACAGGAGACCAATCTTAAGCCCCCTCGGATTGGCCCGTTTCACGTGAACGAGTTCCGACAGGACGCGATCACCGGACGGTGGGCGATCGTCGCCGAGAGCCGCGCGGCCCGACCGAGCGAGTACGCGCGGCCCCCCGCGCCGGAATCGTCCCAGAACTGTCCGTTCTGCGCGGGAAACGAGTCGTCGACCCCGCCCGAAGTCGCGGTCTACCGAACGAAAGGCTCGAAGGCCGACGGTCCCGGTTGGTCGGTGCGGACGATCCCCAACAAGTTCCCGACGCTCTCCCCCGTCCCCTCGCACGAGCCCGGCTCGCCAGCGTCGGTCGAGCCGCGGCGACCGGGATACGGTTTCCACGAGGTGATCATCGAGAGCCCTTCCCATTCCGCGGGACTCTCGAGCCTCCCCGCCGGACAGGTGCGGGAATTCTTCTGGATGCTTCGCGAGCGAATTCGAGACATTTCTTCTCGCCCGGGGATCCGAGCGGTGGTGGCGTTCGAGAACAGCGGACCGGAGTCGGGCGGCACCTTGTTCCACCCGCATGCCCAGATCGTCGCGCTCCCCGAGGTCCCTCCCCTCCTCGTGGACGAGTCCAAGGGCGCGAGCCGATTCGCTCGTACCCACGGAGGGGTCTGCGCGTTCGAAGCGGAGCTCGCAAGGGAGCGAGAGGTCGGTCAGCGCATCGTCTGGGACACGCCTGAGATGGTCGTCTATGCGCCCTTCGCCTCGGCCCACCCTTACGAGGTTCGGTTCGTCCCGACGCGTCACGCGCCCTCGCTCGCCGCGGCAACCGAGCTCGAGATCGATCGCCTGGTCGAGGGGGTCCCCCGGGCCCTCCGGGCGCTCGAGGGACTCGTGCCGGGCGCGTCGTACAACTTCGTCAGCCGATCGTTCGCCTCCGGCGCGGGCGAGGAGTCCACGTACCATTGGCA
>JASHQX010000136.1 GCA_030038895.1 Thermoplasmata archaeon | reverse complement strand
CGTGTATCCGGGTTCCCGACACCGTCTCGAGCTCAACTACTACCCTCCCCGAAACCGATTCTATGAGCCCTGGGGGCCCGGGTCAGAGTTCGATCACTTTGGATTCTACGCCCCCAATCTCGCTGGGTGGGAGAGCGTCGCGCGGAGGGCCGGGGCCCGGAAGAAGCTCGAATTCGTCGAGGGGAACATTCGAATTGTGTACTACCGTGACCCCGACGGCGTTTGGTTGGAGGCCTTCGGACCCGCAAGGCCGCGTCGCCGCTGACCAGCCCTCGGGTTCATCGGAGTTGCACCGATACGGTGGGCAAGGCACCCGTTTTGCGCGCACCCGACACTGTCTGAAGCGCTCGTCGAGTGCACCACGGTACTGGAGAAGACCTAACCCCCCCGGACCTGAACCCTTAACTCACAGCCCTCCCGCGGCTGGTTTCTCTTCTGCTCGGGCCCGGTCGATCGATTCTCTGGGGCCCTCCGTCGGCTCGAGTCGACGACTAGTGGGGAGGTTGAGCGACGGCCCACTCGACGATGTGCCTCTCGGCCCGCCGAAGAAGACGGCCGACTGTGCCGCGGTTCAACTTCAACTCTCGGGCAATTCCACCGGTATCGACCCTCCGGGGGATGTCGTAGTACCCGCGGGCATGGGCGAGCAGAAACGCGTGTCGTTGTTGGGCCGTCAGCGCCTCAAGCGGTGCGACCGCCTCCTTCTCGAGAGGCTGGATCCGGTGGATTCGATACGTGATATGCAGCGCCTCCAAAGTCCTCTGAAGCCAACGCAGCGCCGGGGGTTCAGCAATCACAGTAAAGCGGATGGAATCGTCCCCGAGCACCGGGGGTCGAGAATAGAGCTGGCGGCTCTGTTCGAGACTGCGGAGCCGGCGGAAGGTGTCGCGGATTCTGGTCACCCGAGGTGACCTCCGACTGAACCAGCTTCCCTGAATCCGAATCATGGTCCGACCTTCGGCAGATGCCGTCATGCCTCGCAGGGGCACGACACGGTAATGCCACTTTAGCACACGAACCAGTGCACGCTGTCGTTCTGGCGGTACACGGCAAACCGCAAGGAAACCTTCGGTCCCGAACCGAAGAAAACGTATCGACGACGCGGTCTCTCTGAGGGAAGGGGGGAAGAGATCGAAATCGAACGCGTCGAGGGGAATCCCAAAGGTAAGCTGGAACATACGCGCGTCGACTCCACCGACACCGAGCACGGTAGGCCACTGGTGGCCTATAGTTTCTATCGCCCTGTGTAGCATGCAATCGGGTGAGGCCCATGGACATCGGGGACGAGGACGAGACGCGGACAGCGACCGGAGCGGAATTCGACCCGAAGTCCGCGCGGGCCGTCTTGGTCATCCTCACCGGGATGGCTCTGATGGTCACCTACGTCGAGACGATGGTCGTCCCGGGGTTCCAGAACTTTTACACGTTCTTCTCCGGGGTACCGTACACCACCATCGCATGGATTCTCTCGGCGTACCTCCTGGTCGGCACGGTCGCGACCCCGATTTTCGGTAAGCTCGGAGACCGGTACGGCAAGAAGCGAACGCTCCTGGTCGTCATGACGGTGTACGGGGTCGCGGTAAGTCTCGCGGGCTTCACTCCGAACATCGGAAGCGCTCTAGGGGTCTCTCGCCCAAACCAGATCTATCTGTTGATCGGAGCCCGCGCCCTCCAAGGAATCGGCATGGCGATGTTTCCGCTCGCCTTCGCCATGATTCCCGAGGTCGCCCCGACCCGTCGCGTCGGAACCTATCAAGGGGTGATTTCTGCCATGTTCGGCGCGGGGGCAGGGCTCGGCCTCGTCGGCGGTGGGTACGTCACCCAGCAGTTCGGTTGGCAGGTGACCTTCCATACGGTCATTCCGTTCGCCTTCCTCCTCGTCGCCCTCGCCGCCTTCGTCGTCCGGGAATCTCCTTCTCGAGAACTGAAACCCATCGACATGATGGGCATCGGTTTCCTCGGACTGGCTCTCGCGATGTTCCTGTTCGGCGTCACGGAAGGGACGACGTGGGGCTGGACAAACTTCTCCGCCATTCGGTGGAACTCTTTGGTGTGGGGAGTGCCGGAGTTCTTCGTCCTTGCACTCATCGGGGCCGTTCTCTTCGTCTACCGCGAGACGCACACCGCTGCTCCCGCGGTATCGTTTACCGCGCTCAAACAACGAAACATCTGGATCTCGAACGGGGCCGGAGTCCTGCTCGGGACAGTTCAGTTCCTCTTCTTCGTGACGCTAGTCATCCTGATCGAAGACCCATTCGCCCCGGGCTTTGGACTCAGCGAGTTCCAGATGGGGCTGTTGGGCCTGCCGAGCGTGATGTCGATGCTCGCGTTCGGTCCGGTCCTTGGGTGGGCCGTCTCCCACTGGGGGCCCAAACCCGTCACCATCCTCGGGTTCGGGATGATGGGGATTGGGGCCGCTCTCCTCGCGTTCGACCACGGAACCGTGCTCCTCGTCATCCTCCTCTCGATTCCTCTTCTGGTCGGCACGGTCGCGGTCCTCATCGCCACGACGAACGTGATCGTCCTCTCCGTTTCCCCCGGGGAGCTCGGTATCCAGACCGGAGTGACGCAGACCTTCCGCAACCTCGGGAGTGCGGTCGGCCCGGTGGTTGGCACGACAATCGTGGAAAGCTTCCTCCTAACCCAGTACGTCCGGGTAGGAGCCGGCATCGAGGTCCCGGTGTCCGTGCCCGCCAATGCCGGCTTCGTATGGGCTGCCGTCTTGGCGGCCTCCCTGTCGTGTGTCGGGTTTCTCTTATCGTGGGGACTAAAGGGTCTTCAGCGACCTGCGATTCAATCCAGGAGCTCCGACTCCGCTTCCGAGGCGATCCTGAACCCTTAGTTCTCACCCGTCCCGCGGCTGCTGGTCCTCGATTTGCCCCCCCCGACGTCGTCGGCGTCGGGGTAGAACGCCCATGAGCCGCGACCGTGGCGAGGACAATACCCTCCGTTCGAAAAGGTTGGTCGCGTTACGGCCGGACGTCCACGAGAGCTAGGGCCCGTATAGTCCGTTCATCGGCGATCATCTGCCGGGGAAGGGGCGTCCCCGACGCGCCGCTCGGTAATCTAAGCCGGTCCCGGACGGACGGGGATCGTGACGCCTTCTGAGCCGCCCACCTCGATGAGGGCCACATGTGGCCCTCTCCTTCGCGCGGACGAAGTTGACGGCTACCGAAAAGGCAAGGATCCCCGCGCTCGTGAAGAAAGCAGTGGGTTGACGACCGAACGTCCTCGGATGCGAGAAAGCCACCGTGACGGAGTGGCAGGCCGAAGGGCCAGCTGCGCCGGCCTACGTTTCGGCGGCTGCCACGTTGCCGTTCACCGAGACGCGACCCTTGTTGAGGTGCACCGTTCCATCGGCCTCGCTCCACGGCAATGAATCGACGTAGAGTCGGTCGACCCCCTCGATGACGACGCGCTGGCCACGGGTGATCACGACCAGGCGTCGGGTCTCCCGGTCGAGCGCGACCTCGGTCACATCGGTATAATCGTACTTCACGGCGCGCTGAGATTCCAACGGGTCCTTTAACCTGTTGCGCCCAGCACGAGAGACTGCGACACGAACACCACTCTCCCACTGTCGAGTCGAAGGTCCGGAGTCTGGATGATCCCATACTATGGGAGGAGAGGATTTCCGCATCTTCGGGTCTCGGCGAGCGTGTCCGCGCTCCCTTCGAAGGTCTTCCTACTCTTCGCGGGCGGCGAGCCCGACCGAGGGGATGATGGTAGGGACATCGCCTCGTCCCTCGTGGGTCGATTCCGGGCCGGCCGAAAGTATCTAGGGAATTCCTCGGTGCGAGAGGCGCGCTGGCAGTTCCCGGTCCAGCAACGGATGTGCGTCGAGCTCGTCCTCGAGATGGCCCAACGGCTGGGGCGGTCGGTCAAGGTAATCGATGTCGATTGGGCCGGGGACGATCGGGGATATGTCACACAGTGGCGAGCGACGGAGGCGTTGCTCCCCCTGCTGATTTCGCCGGACGGGCGGCGTCTCGAAGGGATCGAGTCGTTCGTTCCGGCGGAGGTCAGAAGGTTTCTCTCCCAGAGCTGACCGGTGGGCGCCGGCCGGAACAAGGATTTTCGGCGTCCTTCCGTTCCCGCGAGTGCTAAAACGGCGCGTGCGGTGCGGCATCGACTTGACCGTTCGGGAGCTTCGGGGTCCGTCCGTCGTCCTTCGTCCGCTTCGTCCCTCCGATGCCGAGCCACTCGGGCATATACTGCGGGATCGACGCGTTAATCGCATGCTGCCCCCGCGGGTGCGACGGGAGACGGGCCACGAGTTCGTGACGCGAGTGCTGAAGGAGCAGCGCGAAGGGAACGGGGTCGCGTTCGCAATCCGGCGGCGCCGGTCCTCCGATGTAATGGGGCAGATCCGGTTGATGAACTGGTCCCCGTCGGAGCGGAGGGCCGAGGTAGGCTACTGGATTGGGAGATCGTACTGGGGCCACGGATACGCTACCGAGGCGGTCCGGCTGGTGTGTGGATTCGGGTTTCGCCGGATGCGCCTCCATCGGATCGACGCAACGGTGATCGAGAGTAACTCGGGGTCGACGCGCGTCCTCGAAAAAGCGGGTTTCCGAGTGGAGGGGATCCTTCGCGATGCCGCGAGGCTCGGCCGGGGCTGGGCCGACGAAGTGGTCTACGGGTTGCTTCGTTCGGAGTGGGACCGGGAACGATCGTCGAAATCGTCCCGAGCCCCGCCGGTGGACGGGCCCCCGAGCGAAACGGCCTCCCCCGCGGGCCGGGGTCAGTCGATTCGAGTCCACCGCAGGGAGTAGGAGTTTCCCACGACCAGGGTGGAAGAGACGGCCATCGCGAGTGCGCCGGCGATCGGCAGGAAGCGGTAGATACCGAGGCCGAAGAGCGGCACGAGGCCTCCCATCGCGACGGGGAGGAGGACTGCGTTGTACCCGAGGGCCCAGGTCAGGTTCCCCTGGACCTTCCTGACCGTCGCGCGGGCGAGGCGGAGAGCGGTCGGGACGTCCCGTAGATCGGATCGGACCAGGATCACGTCGCCCGCTTCCTGCGCAACGTCTGTACCGGCGCCGATGGCGATGCCGAGGTTGGCCTGCGTCAGGGCCGGTGCATCGTTGAGTCCGTCCCCCACGAACGCTACCGTTTTCCCTCGGGACTGCAGCTCGCGGATCAACTGAAGTTTCCCCTCGGGAGATACGCCGGCGTGTACTTCCTCAATGCCCACGTGTTCGGCGACCGTGCGGGCCGCCGGTTCGTTGTCCCCGGTGACCATCACCGTTTCGATTCCGTCCTGCCGCAAGGTGGCGATTGCCTCTGCCGCTCCCGGGGAGGGCTCGTCCGAGAATCCCAGGATCCCGATCGGTTGATGATCCCTCAGAACGACCGACCCCGTTCTTCCCTGGCGGGAGAGCGAATCAGCGATCGAGGCTAGCGGTCCTAGGTCGACCCCCGCCTCCTTCGCGGCGGCGACGCCGAGCAGCGCGAGCGGATGGCCGCCGAGGAGGCCCGTGACCCCTCGACCCGGCTCCGCTCGGACTTCGACGACCGGCGAGCGGGGACTGGGATTATTTCGGGCGGACTCAAGGATCGCCCGAGCGAGCGGATGCTCCGAGCCGCCCTCCAGGCCGACGGCCAGCGAAAGCAGCTCCGACTTCGATACCCCCTGCGCGGGCACAATGTCCGTCAGTGTCGGACTCCCTCGGGTAAGGGTTCCCGTCTTGTCGGCGAGCACGACGCCGACGTGGCTCGCCATCTCCATCGAGGATTTTCCTTTGAACAGGATCCCCTCTTCGGCGCCCCGTCCGGTTCCGACGAGGAGCGCCGCAGGGGTCGCGATCCCGAACGCGCAAGGGCACGCAGTGATCGTCACAGAGACGAATACGAAGAGGGCCACCGTTCCCCCGGCCCCACCCCACACGAACCAGGCGGCGGCACTCACGACCGCGAGCAAGAGTACCAGCGGGGCGAAGATCGAACCAATACGGTCGGCGAGACTCTGGAGAGGGAGCCGGCTCATCTCGGCTTCGGAGACGAGTCTCCCGATCTGTTCGAGGAAGGTATCCGGGCCCACTCGGCCGACCTCGATCGTAACCGCCCCCTCCCCGTTCACCGTGCCGGCAAGGACCGGCTCGCCGGGGCCCTTTCGGACCGGGAGGCTCTCGCCCGTGACAAGGGCCTCGAGGACGGTAGACCGACCTTCTCGGATGGTCCCGTCCGCGGCGATTCGTTCTCCCGGCCGGACCCGGAGCACGTCACCCACCCGAATTTCGGAGAGAGGGATCTCCTTCTCCCGCCCTTCCGTGATGCGGGTGGCGACCGCCGGCAGATACTCTCGAAGACGACGGACCGCGCCTCCCGCCCGCTCTCGTACCAATTGTTCGAGGTAGTTTCCGGTCAAGATCAGGGCGATAATGAGCGAGGAAGCATCGAAGAACTCGGCCGACGGAATCGAGGGTATTACCAGCGATACAGCACTGTACGCGTATGCGGCCGTGGTCCCGATCGCAATCAAAACGTCCATGTTCCAGATGCGGGCCCGGGCTGCGTCCCACGTCCCGCGGTAGAACGGCAGGCCGCAGTAGAACTGGACGACGCTCGCCAAAGCGAGCGCGACCCACGAGGCGGCTGGGAAGTGCACCACGTAGGTGAGGCCGACGACCGTTGCCGTGAGAGGCCACGCCACGGCGAGACGGGCGCGCAGTCGCGCGAGCTCCCGCTCGGGCTCGGCAAACTGGTGAAGGCAAACCGTCGAGCAGAAGTAGTAGGTTCGGTTCTCCCGGACGAGCGTCAGGTCGGCAGAACGTTCGTCCACGAACATTCCACAGACCGGGTCCGTCGCCATCCTCCGCTCACGGTGCGCATGGGTGCGCTACTTGCCCTTTCGGCGGGCCTCGTAGACCTTCTGGCAACCCGAGGAACAGAAGTAGACCGTTTCCCCATCGTAGGTTCCCTTCGCGGCCGGTTTCATCGTATCGACTACCATGCCGCAGACTGGATCCTTGGCGCTCGGCATTCTAATGGCCTCGGAGTATTGACTGCATTACTTTATTTGAAGGCTCTCCCTACGATGCGACGGAGACTCTAGCGCGTCGGCCAGTTCGGCCCATGACATTCGCCCACTCGGATACTGGAAGCGCATCGGACGCCACCCTCGCGGTGGATTTTGCCAACACCGTGGCGTGCGAGGCATGTCAGGTAGACGATGCGCTGGCCCGTCCCCGGAGCCTCGCGGACTGGCTTCGCGGTCGGACCGAACTCGGGGTTCGCCAGGTGTCTAGGGACGAGCTGCGCCAACTTCGGGAGTTCCGGCTACGACTACGTGAGTTACTTTCAGCCGCGGTCGACCAGCGACGGCCCCCCCAATCGGCGATCGAGGCGATCAACGGTTCCCTCGGGAGATTCCGGATTCACGCATCGGTCGACTGGCGCCGCGGCCGCTGGACATTGCGAGAGGCCAGGGCCGCACCGGACCGCGTGACCCGGATCACCGGTCCGGTGGCCGCGTCGGCGATTCGGATCCTCTCCGGTCGCGAGCGCGGAAGGCTTTGCGAATGCCGGGGGCGAGGTTGCGCCCATTTCCTGCTCGCCCGGAACCGGACACAGATCTGGTGCTCCCCCTCCGGATGCGGGAATCGCGCGCGAGTCGCCCGTCACTATTGGCGGCTCCGCTCATCGCCCGTCCGCGGTACCCGGCCCCATGTCCCGAACGGGATTTCACGGGAAAGGATCTCCGATTCCGCGGAGAACTCCACTTCACCGATGCGGTCGAGGACACGACGTCCCGTCCGAGCCGAGAAGGGGGTTTAGGCCGGGTTACTTCCGGTTCATCGATGGATCCAGTCGTCCACTGGCACTGCGTTGCCTCCGGCCAGGTGCAGGGGGTGAACTACCGGGCCCGAGTGGCGGAGTCCGCCCGTCGCCGCGGCCTCGCCGGAACCGTCGAGAACCGCTGGGACGGGACGGTTTTCATTGACGTCCAGGGACCGGAACCTGAGGTCCAATCCTTCCTCGACGATATTCGAGGACCCCGGGGCATGAGCCACGCCTCCTCGGTCGAGCGAGTGGCGATCCGGCCGGTCGACCCGGACCTTCAGGGGTTCGATATCGTCCGGTAGACCCTGTCCGGGCGCCCCGAACCTCCGGCCTGCCGGACCGGCGAGTCGACCGAGCCCGGCGGAGTCTTCGCCCGAGATCCGATCTCAAGCGACGTAGGTCAGCCAGGCGTTGTACGCCGGCGACCGACCGTGGATCGCGTCCTCGTATCGTCTCTGCAGGCGACGGGTAATCGGGTAGTCTCCCGTCCCTATGGGACGCCCGTCGACCTCGCGGATCGGGGTGATACCGGCGGCGGTCCCGGAGTAGAATAGTTCGTCCGCGGTGAACAGCTCCTCCCGCGTGAAGTCGGTGCGCTGGAACGCAAGTCCCTCATGGGCGAGGAATTTGATTACGGTGTCCCGAGTGATGCCCCGGAGGATGCCCGAACTCGCGGGCGGAGTGCTGACAATTTCATTCTTCACACGGAAGATGTTTTCTCCGGGACCCTCGGCGACCATCCCCGCGGAGTTGAGCAGGATCGCCTCGGCGTAGCCCCCGACCACTGCCTCCATCTTCGCGAGGGCCGAGTTCGCGTAGTTCGCGGCGCACTTTGCCTGCGGGGGGAGGGAGCGCGAGTCCATACGGAGCCAGCTCGAAACGGTCGCCCGCACCCCTTTCTCGACGCCCTCCTGCCCCAGATACGCGCCCCACTCAAACTCGCCGATGGCGACTCGCACCGGGGCGTTAGTCGGGTCGAGTCCCATCTCGCCATATCCCGAGAACGCGATCGGGCGGATATAGACGGTCGCCACCTCATTCGCGCGGACCGTGTCGACGCACGCCTTCTCGAGCTCCGCCTGCGAGTAAGGGATCTTCATCCGGTAGATCTTCGCGCTGTTCATGAACCGGTCCATGTGCTCGCGCAACCGGAAGATCGCCGGGCCCCGGGGGGTGTCGTGGGAGCGGATCCCCTCGAAAATCGCGTACCCGTAGTGAAGCCCCGGCGTGAGTACGTGGACGTTCGCGTCCGCCCAGTCCACCAACTTTCCGTCGAACCAGATCTTCTTGAGGGCGCGGATCCCGACCATGTCTGGAAGATGCTCGTCGGATTGATGTAGACAGTTGTCAAGTCGGGATGACCCCGTCTTCATCCGCCCTCGCCGGCTCAATCTTCACGGAGGCAACCGTGATCGAGATTCGGTTCCACGGTCGGGGTGGGCAAGGCGCGGTGGTCGCGTCCGAGCTGCTCGCGCAGGCTGCCTTCCTGGACGGCAAGTCGCCGCAGAGCTTCCCGTTCTTCGGTGTCGAACGGCGGGGTGCGCCGGTGACCGCATACACGCGAATCGACAGCCGGCCGATCGGCGTGCGGACGGAGATCAATGCGCCGGACGTCGTGGTGGTTCTCGACCCCGGCCTGCTCAGCACGACCCCGGTGGCGAACGGTCTCAAGCCGGGCGGCCTTCTTCTCGTGAACTCGACGCTTCCGTCCGAGAAAATCACAGCGCGTCCCGGCATCCGACGGGCGTCGGTCGATGCGACCCGCATCGCCCTCTCGCATGGGCTCGGCACCTCGATGATGCCGATCGTCAACACCGCGATCCTCGGCGCGCTCGCCCGCGCCACCGACGTCGTATCCCTCGAGGCGCTCACGAGGGCGATCGGACAGTTCGTCCCGGCGCGGCCGGAGGAGAACAGTCTCGCGGCGCGCGACGGGTACACCGCGGTCCACGTCGTCAACGATGGGATGAACATTGACCCCGCGGGGCCGGTCGTACCGTCTCCTCCTATTCCATTCCCTGAAGGTCCGGTCGCGTCGCTCCCGAGCGAGCTCAACCACACGGCGGCGTGGCGGACATTCACCCCCCAGATCCACCTCGAGCGGTGCACGAAGTGCAACTTCTGCTGGAAGTTCTGCCCGGACGACGCGATCGAGTTCGACGAGAAAGGGTTCCCGAAGATCCGGCTCGCGTACTGCAAGGGATGCGGGATCTGCGCCGCGGA
>JASHQX010000135.1 GCA_030038895.1 Thermoplasmata archaeon | reverse complement strand
CCCCGCCGCCAGTCGATCCCCTGCTCGCGGAACTCCTTGCGCTCGGCCCCCACCTCGATAACCGTTTCGGTGAGCCGCAGGGGAACGGTCGTGCCGTCCTTCGCCATGACGAGGACGTCGTTCGGCTCGTCGTAGACGATCCACGCCTGGGGAACGACCAGCTTGAGATGGACGAGCCGGGGTCGGAACTGGCTCTCGCTCTCCGTTTCGGTACGGGAGAACACCGCGTAGTCGGTTCCCTCGTAGTCAGCGAGGCGTTCGAACTGGAAGGCGCGCTGCCGGAACTCGAGGACGTTGATCTCGAGGTCGGAGGCGGTCAGCACGGGCTCGGAGAACGGTCCGGCCTAGATAACCGTCGGCCGGGTAGCGAGACCCGTGCCGGGACCCCGAGATCTCGAAGGACGGCGGCGTCCTCCTTCTCGAGGCCCTTCGAGGTAACCCTTTTAAACCGACGCCCGTACCGCCGCGCGTTCGGTCTCCGGAATGAAACGTTCCTCACGGGTCTGGAAGAAGCGCGGCCATATGCGCTGGAAGTGGCGCAAGAAGCGGATGCGCCGCCGCATGCGGGCCCAGAAGATGCGTAAGCAGTAGTCCGGAACGGGCCAGTCTGGCGGGCGGCGGCACCGAGGGTATTGGTGGATCGATCCACGGGCTCCGTGAAGGTCAGCTGCTGACGAGGAGGGTCACGTTGTTCGCGGCCGCAGGCGGCTCGAAGATCATCCCGATACCGGCTCGATCATCCGGCGTGAACCAGTACGACGAAGGGGGTGGTGTTGGGCCCACATACCCCACACCTCCGCTGAACGAGGTCCCGTTCGGTTCGGTGATCACGACACCGCACCCGGGACCTCCCGGGTTAGGCAGGGCGTCGAGAGCGAACTTGAACCCGCCGAACGTGTAGTTCGCGAAGTAGTGCGGGAGCGGGACGATCTCTTCGCAGTACGTTCGACCCTGGACCGAGGTTGTGGGCGCTCCGGTGATCCCACAGCTCAGGCTCGAATAGGATCCGGGCCAGACGAAGAGCGAGACCCAAACCACTACAAAGACGGCCAGCGCGAGGAACGCTGCCAGCACCGCCCGCTGGCTCGGCATGGGTCCGAACCCCTCAATCCCTTCACCGTCCCGCTCCCCTTAGGTATTCGTGCCGGGAACGAGAATCGGGAATCACCATCCGAGGCGTTCGAGCTTCCGAGCTTCCTTAGTTACCTTCTTCCACTCGCGATAGTGGTCCCGGCACAGGGGGGCCCGTCGACCTTTTTCCCCGAGGTCCGGGAACGCGCGTCGAGCCTCGGCCAGCGACAGGTGCCGGATGGCCTCGGCACCGCATCCAGGGACGATGCAGGTGTCGGAGGCGTCTTCGGGGGGGGTCATCGATGTCCCGTCACCGCGAGCTTCTCCGCCACCATATCGGGGATTTCGTACGGGAACCGAGCGACGTTCGCCCCCGCAGCCTCTAGCGCCGCGGCCTTGGTTGCGGCGGTGCCCTTGCCCCGCGTGATGATCGCCCCGGCATGGCCCATCCGCTTTCCCGGCGGAGCGCTGCGCCCGGCGATGTACGCCACCACCGGCTTCGAGAAGTGATGCGCGATGTACTCGGCCGCGTCCTCCTCGGCAGTCCCCCCGATCTCGCCGACCAACACGAGGAGGTCGGTTTCGGGATCCTTCTCGAACATCGGGAGCGCGTCGACGAACGACGTCCCCACGACCGGGTCGCCGCCGAGTCCGATGCACGTCGACTGGCCGAGCCCGTGCTCCTTGATCCCGTTCACGATCTCATAGGTCAAGGTTCCGCTCCGCGAGATGACGCCGACCCGTCCGGGGCGAAACACGATGTTTGGGATGATCCCGACCTTCGACTTCCCGGGCGCGGCAATCCCCGGGCAGTTCGGTCCGATGATGCGAGTTCCCTGCGAACGCGCATAGTGGTACATGGTGAGCATGTCGTGGAACGGGATGTGCTCCGTGACGATGACCGCGAGCCGGATCCCTGCATCGACGGCCTCGAGGAGCGCGTCCTTCGCGCCGGGGGCGGGAACAAAGATGCACGACGCGTTGGCGTGGGTGCGGTCGACCGCCTCCCGGACCGAATTGAATACCGGGACGCCTTCGACTTCCGTGCCTCCTTTTCCCGGCGTGACCCCGGCCACCACGTGGGTCCCGAACGCCTTCATCTGCACGGCGTGGACGGTACCCTGGTGGCCCGTGATTCCCTGGACCACGACCCGGGTGTCGGAGTCGACGAGGACGGTCACGGTGCCTCCCGCGAGCGGTCGACCGCTGCCTGCGCGGAATCCTTGAGGCTCGGCACCGAGGTGATCCCGGCGCTGCGCAGGATCTCCGTCCCCTCCGCCTCATTGTTGCCTCGGATTCGCGCCACGATCGGGAATCGCTGCGACTCGGGGACCTGCCGCATCGCCTCCACGAGACCCCTCGCCACAGTGTCGCAGCGCGTGACCCCACCGAAGATGTTGAGGAAGACAACCTTCGGCGTTGCCTGGGACATGAGGAGGAACGCCTCGGTGACCTTCTTCGGGTCGTCCGTCCCTCCGAGGTCGAGGAAGATCCCGGGCCTTCCTCCGAGCTCCTGGAGGACGTCGAGGGTCGCCATCGTCAGCCCGGCGCCGTTCGCGATGACTCCGATATTCCCATCGAGCTGGACGAAAGCAATGTCCTTCTCCCGCGCAATCTCCTCGAGCGGAGTCCGGTCGTCCCGAATCTCGGCGTACTCCGGGTGGCGGAACGCCGCGTCGTCCTCGATGATGACCTTGGCGTCGAGCGCGACGAGGCCGTCGCCGACCACCGCGAGAGGATTCACTTCGAGAAGCTCGGCATCCTCGTCCACGAACGCTCGCCAAAGCGACCGGAGCAGCTGCGCGAGAGCTTTCGCGAGGGTTCCCGAGAGACCGAGGACCTCCGCGGCCCGTCGCTCCTCGTAGCCGGTCAGGCCCGCGAACGGGTGGATCGAAATCCGCTCGATCTGGGAATCGTCGACCGCCTCGATCTCTACGCCGCCCTGCGAGCTCAGGATCAGAATGGGCAGCCGAAGCGCGCGATCGAGCGTCAGCGAAAGATACAGCTCGCGAGAGATGGACAGCTTCTCCTCCAGCAGGACTTCCCGGACCTTCTCGCCCTTGAAGTCGAGACCCAGTATCGCTCTCGCGGATTCGCGCGCCTCCTCCGGGGTGTCCGCGAAACGGACCGCCCCGCCCTTCCCTCGCCCGCCGGCCAGGACCTGGGCCTTGATCACGCACGGGAGCGGGACCGTTCCCGACCGGACCAGGGATTCCGCCTCCTCGGCGGAGCGGGCGACGTGACCCCGGGGTAGCGGAACCCCATATTTTCCGAAAACCTCCTTGCCCCGCCACTCGGCGAGCTTGACCATGCCAATCCCCGGCGCGCGCAGGCGGGCGGCGTATTAAGATGGACGGGGGGCGAACCTCCCGTCCCCCGTCGCGAAAACCCGTGCGACCCTCGAATCAACGCCCAACTCGTCGCGTCGCTCGCTACATTCACGCTGTGAATCGATAACGCGGTACCTTCACAGGCGAGTTTAAGTACGTCAGGGGGCGGACCCCGGGTGAGCATGGCGAATTTCCCTCTCCTGGTCGCCCTTGCGACCCTGATGGGCCTGTCGATTTACCTCTCGATGCCCATCATCCTGATGAAGTCCAGCCGATCGCGGACGATGACGATCCTCAACGCCGCGGCGATTGGGATCCTCATCTTTCTTCTCGCCGACGTTTTCTCGGACGCCTCGACCATCATTTACACCAACTCGACCAGCTCGTACCTCGCGAGTCCGATCTACGCCGCGACGTTCGCGGTCGGGGTCGCGGTCTGCTTCCTGATCTTGTACGCGATCGAGCACCGGTCCCGGAACGCCAACCTGACGCCCGCCATGATGGCGCTGATCATCGCGGTCGCCATCGGATTCCAGAACCTGACGGAGGGGTTGGTCTTCGGCGCGGCGTGGGCGGCAGGGACGGTCGGGCTCATCGGGGTGATCTTCGTCGGGTTCTTCCTGCAGAACGTTACCGAGGGATTCCCGATCACATCGCCCTTCCTCGGACGAGCGGACCCGCGCTGGGGCATGCTAGCCCTCTTCTTCCTCGTCGGGGGCCTCCCGACCGTTGCGGGTGGACTTGTCGGATACTACTGGGCGAGCGACCTGTTCGATATCGTGTTCGACGCGCTCGCGATCGGCGCGATCCTGTACTGCATCCTTCCAATGCTCCGGATCGCGTTCCGACCGGCCGATCCACCAGACGCTACGTTCCTCAAGCAACGCCTCACGTACGTGGGAATCCTCATCGGCTTCCTGCTCGGGTTCGTCGTCAACGCGCTCTGAGGGTCAGGTCCCGCGTCGGCGGAGACGACGCCGGGCAGGGCGGTGACGGGCGCTGGGGGCCGGGGGGATCGCCGGTGCGACGCTGACGGTCTCGCGCCCGATGTCATCCAGAAGCTTGCCGGCGAACTCCGTCTTCGGACCACGGATCCAGCGACGGGAACCGACGCGGGGAAGGACGAGGGCGTTGGTCTCTAGGCGGCCCATCACAGAGGCATCGTTCGCCACTACCCAGTCGGCCTGGGTCTGCTCGGCAAGCTCCCGCGCTCCGGCCTCGAGTTCGGAAGTGCCGGCGCCTGCCAGGAGTTTGAATGCAACAAGACTCGTAGGCGGTGGGGCCAGCCGCCGCAGCTCCGGGAGGACCCTGGGGGCCCGGCGGAGGGTGAGGGTGAGGGTTTCGTGGTCCCGCGAGGGGATCTTCCCGGGCCGCGGTTCGAGCGTGAAGTCGGAGAGCGCGGCCGGTACGAAGACCGCGCGGCTAGTGGCGAGGCGGTCTCGATTTCTTCGCGCCAGGTCGATGAGGTCGGCGACAGAGCGCCACCGCTCCACGGGGATCCACGGGGGTACGGGGACCTGGAGCGCCCCGGCCCACAAGGCCACGTCGGCCCCCCGATAATACGCCTGGTTGGCCAGAGCGATCGCCGTTGCCCCGGAACTCTCGTTTGTCACGGATCGGACCGAGTCGATGGATTCTCGGGCAGCCCCTCCGATCACGGTGACCACCTGGCCTGACCACGGACTTCGAACGATCCGGTGGAGGACCGCCGCCGCGACCTCCTCGGGGGTGGCGATCTTCTCCTCTCCTTCGGTGGCGGCTCCCGTGATGAGCCCGACCCCCCATGATTGCAGCTTCTCGAGGCTCTCCTGGAGTGCCGGATTCGCGCCCATATGGGCGTGCATCGCCGGCGCTAACAGGATTGGAACGTGACCCCCGAGCGCGACCGAGGCGAACGAAGTGACGGGGGTATCGTCGATCCCGTGGGCGACCTTCGCGATCGTGTTCGCGGTCGCCGGAGCGATGAGATAGAGGTCGGCTTGGCCCTCGCCCGGCCCGAGGTAGGTCACGTGCTCGACGTTGCCGGTCAACTGGACCACGGGTGGGTGCCCGGTAGCGAACTCGAGTGCCTCCGCGCTGACGATCCGGGTCGCCTCCGAGCTCATGACCGCCCGAACGTCGGCCCCGTGGCGGATGAGCTCTCGGATGATCCGGGGCACCTCGACCGCGGCGATCGATCCGGAAACCCCGACGACAATGCGTCGACCAGCGAGCAGTTGGGTAGTGCGGCCGCGGATGGCGTGACTCGGATGCATCGTGTCCTCGGCGGGTCGAGAGAGGAGAGGCCGTCCCGACTATTAGGCGGCCGCGGAGCGCGCGCGATTTAAGGCACGCGAAGCTCCCCGGGCCGATGGCGCCGCTTGGTCGAGATGTCCAGGGCGGGGACCCCGAACGGGACGGGAAACCGCCCGATTCACCGGTCGAGCTTCCGATCCTCTCCGCGACCAGCCAGCGCGCGGAAGTTTCCCGGCCGGTCCTCTCAGTCCCCCCTCCACCGGCGCCACGGCGAGTCGAGCGCGGCGTCGTCGTGTTTGACCTCGACGGGACGATCCTCGACGATCTGGGGGCAATCAGCCGAGTGGCATCGGATGTAATGGCTAAGGAGTTCGGCACGCCCGCCGACGAGGCGAGAATCCACTACCTCGCGACCACGGGAATGCCTTTTGAAGCCCAGCTCGCCCAGCTGTACCCTTCGGCCCCCGCCTCGTTGCGCTTGACGACCGCTCGAACTTTCCACCAGCGCAAGGTGACAGAAGCGTACGCGAAGGCGAAACCGTTCCCCGAGGTGCCCAAGATGCTGAAGCGTCTGGCGGCCGAGAAGTGGACGCTCGCGATTTCGACCGGCGCCGAGACGGAGATGGCCGACCTCCTGCTCGAGAGGGAGGGACTTCGCTATTGGTTCGAGGACGTGCTAGGTTCGGCGCAGGGGACGAAGCGAGAGCACCTGACCGAATACAAGCGACGATTCCCGGAGGTTCCCGTCATCCTCGTGGGCGACTCGCGGTTCGACATGGAGGCGGCTCAGTCGGTCCCTGGGGTGATACCAGTCGGGCGGGCTTCGCGACTGGCCGGCTGGACACTCACCCCGAAGGACCTGAGGCGATGGGGGGCCGCGTGGGCGGCCTACTCGCTCGAGAAGCTGCCGGACACTCTGCCGCGCCTTGCCAACCGGACCGTGCCCGCGGCGCCTCGCGCTTCCGCCCGCCGCCAAAGGTCGTAGGGCCGGGACCGAGAGTCTCAGGGTGCGGGGGAGGACCCCGCGCCTCTTTGAACCCGGGTCGAGGGATCCACAGTCCCCCAGGATAACCAAGCTACCCCATCCCGGCCACGACGTTTGGACCACCCCCGCGCAAGAAAAGGTTTCGCCGGAGGCCCTGCGGTCAGTGCGAGGGGGGTGCCGGGGGTCTGGCGATAGAGGGTTCGTTCGACGCGAGGAATTCGCGCCTCGTCCTAGCTTCGTCCCGAGCAACATAGAGAAAGAATAGACCGAAACCTACGCAGCCCCCGGACGCGAACCACGCTCCGAGGTACGACCAGCCGGCTCCAGAAAGGTAAAGGGCCGTGGCGAACGCGACTCCGAGCGCAATCACCAGGACCCCGCCGATCCGGAATGTTGTTTCTCGTTGCAAGGGCGCACGACCCCTCAGTCCTCGACAGAGATAGCGGTTGACGGGGGCCGGATGTCCGAGGTCGGAGTTGAGGCACGAGCCGTTTCGGGTCGTCGTCTCCTGACGCTGCCCGGCGCGCTCTTAAGTGGAAGAAATGCGGTAACGGTGCGTGCCGCTCGTTTCGCTCGCATCGGTGGATCGGACTGCGCTACGATGGCTTCGAACGGCCGAGGCTCCGATGGCCTTCGCCCTCTCGTCCGGTGAGTCTCGGGTAGGAGAGCTCCGTTGGTCTAAGGTCGGCGGATCGCTCGCGATCGGGGAGACGGCGGAGAGCTCTTGGACGTTCAAGCGAGCCGGATTCCTGAATCCTCAGGTAACGGTGAGACCCGTCGCTCAAGGTCCGTCGGCCGACGTCGCGAGGATCACCGCGCACCTGAACTATCATCGGATCGAGCTGCGGGGCGGTCGGATGCTCCGGTTCCACCGGGCCGGCTACCTCATTCCCGCTTGGACCGTCTCGCTGGAGGACGGGCGAGAGCTGTTGCACATCGAGCCGGTGCGCGAGGGGCGCCGCCTGGTCGGTGGGGCCGTGATTGCGACTCCCCTGGGAGCCGAGATGGCCGACTTCGCCCTGACCGCGATCGCCGGTTGGTACTTCATCGTCCTTGCCTGGTTCGAGGACGAGGCCCTCGTCCCGTTCGAAGGGCCGAGCGAAACCGGTTCCCCGCCGTCCTCACCCGCATCCGTCAGCGCGGGATCGCGCGGCCCCGGAGCTGCATAAAGCACTCCGAGCAGAGGTTGTGCATCGTCGGCCATCCTTCGGCCGGTACGTCGGTCACCCGCGTGATCCGCTTCTCACAATTGTCGCAGTAGATCTCGCCATCCTTCAACATGGGTACCGGCCGGCCGTCAAAGGCGGCAACGAGCGCGAGCAGCCCGGACGGCTACTTTACCCCCACGGGAGGACCCTTCGGTGCGGGGAACCCGAGGGCGTTCAGGAGCCGGGGGATCATGACGTCATACCGGGGACCCCCGTCAAAGTGAGAACCATCGAACTCCTCGAAGTCGACGCGGACCCCCTCGCGGGCCGCGGTCGTCGCAAAGATCCGCGCGCCGACGTCGAGGGTATACTCGTCCTGCGTCCCACCGTCGACGTAGACATAGGAGAGCCGGCGTAGGGCCGCACTGTACCGGTCGGTCTGGATCATCCGGACGGGGTCCCATGCGAGCCAGCGCGACCACACGTCAGGGCGGACCGCACCGGTCTCCAGATCGAACGGGAGGTCGAAGCGGCCCGGTTCGGACTCGATTGGGCTGTAGCAGGAAGCGTACCCCATCATCTCGAACGCCTGCATCTGCGGGTTCTGGGGTCCGGCTTTGCTGAGGGGTTCGGCCAAGAGCTTTCGAAGGAGCGCTTCCGGTCCGCCTGCCTTGCGGATCTGGCGGAACGCGATCGGGAACTCGGGCATGTAGGTGTACTCGAAGTAGGCATCGCCGGCGTTCGACCCCGCCGCACGGAACAGTTCCGGGTGCCGGAGCGCGAGCACGAGTGCGCCGTATCCCCCGCTCGACGTCCCGAGGACGGCGACCGGACCGGTCCGGTATCTCTCCTGCACCCAGGGGATCAGCTCCGTCACCACGTAGTCCTCGTAGCGCCCGGTCGCGGTTGAGTTGAGGTACTGACTCCCCCCCAAAGTGGTCAAGCAATCGGGAGCGACCATGACCGCTTCCGCGGCCTGGCCGTCTCGGATCAGTCGATCCAGCCGGCCGACGATCGTATCTTGAAGAAAACGCGGGCGCTGGAAATGGAGCCAGCCGGACCCCGTGTATCCTGAAAGAAGGACGAGCAACGGTCGACCGGTGGTTTCCCCGGAGGGCGGAACGTAGAGGGGCAACTCCCGCTCGAGCGGATCTCCCCACGGGTTCCCTTCGAGGACCCGGCTCGTGAATCGGTGCTGGTCCACTTTCCCCTTTATCGGTAGGGGGAAGACCTTCTCGCTTCGCGCCTCCGTGGGAACTCTGAACGCCACGACGATCGCCTCGGCGAGGTCAGCGCGGTCGGATACATGTCCGTTCGGCCCGAACGACCACTCTTGGCACCGGTACGCGGGTTGCGTGCCGTTATCTTCCCGACGGTGTGCCGCCGATCGATCTATGGAATCGCGCCCGATCCAGCCGAAGCGGCCCACTACCCGATTCGGGCCGGCGGACTTCCAGGGAATCGACCTGAATCGGCCGGGGAAGTGGGCGGTCGCCTTCCTGGCTGACTGGTGCCCGTTCTGTAGGAGGTTTGTGCCGGAATTTTCCGCGCTCGATTCCAATGGATTCGGACTCGCGTGGGCGGACATTTCGGCCGACGACAACCCTCTCTGGGACCGGTTCGATATCGAGGTCGTTCCGACCGTGATCGTGTTCCGGGATCGGAAGGCGATATTTCGTGCGGACGGACGGTACGGGATTGGACTTCTCCCCGACGATCTAGCAGCCATCACGGCGGCGGGCTC
>JASHQX010000134.1 GCA_030038895.1 Thermoplasmata archaeon | reverse complement strand
TGGGCGGATCCGCCCCGGTCCTTCCCGGGGAACCCGGGGGCTTCTACGTCGCCCGGCCTACGCCGCGCTGACCGAGACGATGTCCGTGTGACGGAGGAGGATCGCCCGCGCGACCTTGAGGTTCTTTCCTGCCTTGCCGATCGCGCGGGCCTTCCACGCCGGGTCGACCGTGACGGTCACGTGCCGGCCCTTCCCTTTCGGCGCGAAATCGACGCGCTTCGGGCTGTACCAGTAGAAGATGTTCTTCACGAGCGCCTCGGGGTCGTCCGCCCACTCGACGACCTGGATCTCCTTCTTCAGCATCCCCTTCAACCGGTCGACGAGAACGCCCCCCGGGCCCACCGCCTTGTGGACCTCACCCGGGTAGACGAGGAAGACGAGCTTGTCTTCGGCGGAGAGGCAGTCCTTGACCCGCGCGCCGGTCCGCTCCTCGAAGAGACGGATGTAGCCGAGCGTTTCGGTGTCGAGCGCGATCTCCGCCATCGGAAAGGGTTTCTCGGACGCCCCCTACGTCTCGAGGGTGAGGATCGCGCTCGAACCGGGGTCGAGGACCGCCATCGCGCTGATGGGAAATGGCCGGCCGCACGCCTGGCCGAGATCGACCGCGGTCCCGTCGTAGTGGTAGATCGGCACCTTGCCGATCGTCCGCTCCTTCGCGAGCTTCGCATCGGGGCACGTCCGTGCGACGATGAGGAGCTTCGCCTTCTTCTCGTCGACCGCGGCGCGGGTCTCGGCGAGGCCGATCTTGACCGTGCCGGTCTCGAGCGCTACCTTGAGCGCGTGCGCGAGATCCATCGGCTTACGCCTCCCCCTTCACCGGCTCGGGCGGTTTCACGGCCGCGGCGGCCGCGCCGAGCGGCCGGTAGACAAGGTTGACCGCGCCGGTCCCGAGGGTGATCGGCTGGCCAACGATGATGTTCTCGGCGACCCCTTTGAGCTCGTCGACCTCGCCCGTGATCGCGGCGCGCAATAGGTGCGCCGCGGTGATCTCGAACGCCGCGCGCGCGAGCACGCTCGTCTTCTTCCCGGAGATCCCATGGCGGCCGATCGCGCGGATGTCCCCCTCGTTCGTCATGACGTCCGCGACAAGCATCAAATGGCGGATGTCGACCCCGAGCCCCTGCTCGGCGAGCGTCCGGTTCGCCTCGAAGATGAGGGCCGCGCGCGCGGCCTCGACCCCGTAGACGCGGTAGATCTCGAAGACCGAGTTCGTCGTCGTGCGGACCGCGTCGATCCCCTCGATCTCGATGACCCCCTCGAGGTTCGAGCCCTCGGTGTAGATCACGTACTCGTCCTTCTCCTTGCGGATGAGGGCGCGGCGGATCCCGTTGACCCCCTTGATCTGGATCCCCTTCGCTTCCTCGCTCGCGATGAGGAGCTTCTTGAACGGCATCTCCTCGACGAGCTCCTCCTTCCGGGACTTGGTCGCCCCGGCGGCGGACTCTTTCAAGTGGATCTCGAGCGAGCGCGTCTCGCCGCTCCCGCTTCCCGGCTTCACCTCGAAGAGGCGGGGGTCGAGGTTCTGGAGGAGCGCCGACTCGAGGTCGGCACGCTTGACGCCGCGCGCGTCCATGAGCGCCGCCTGCGGTGAGACGACGACTTTGAGGTCCTCGATGACGGTACCGATCGACGCGACGTCGGGGACCGTCGTCACCTCGATCTGGAGCGCGATCTTCTGCACCGCGGCGCGGTCGTTCTTGAACTTGCGGTCGACGTGAACCGTCATCATCGGGGTCGAGGGGACGCGCCGGGCGTCGACGAGCTCGATCAGGCGCGGGAGCCCGAGCGTGACGTTCATCTCGGCGACCCCGGCGTAGTGGAACGTTCGGAGGGTCATCTGCGTCCCGGGTTCGCCGATCGACTGCGCCGCGACGATCCCGACCGACTCGTGTGGGTCGACCTCGGCGCGCTTGAACCGTTGGGCGACCTCGCGGACGACCCTCGTCGAGTCCTGGGGGGAGAGGCGCAAACTCTGGAGCTTCGTTCGGAGACTCTCGGCGAGGGACGGCGGGAGGTTGAGACCGGTCTCCTTGCGCGCGATCTCCTGGATCCGATCGAGGAGGTCGCGGGACGGGGCCTTCTTCTCCTCGGACACGGGTTCACTCCCCTCCGAACTCGGGCCCCTCTTCGGGGGCGCCGAACTCCTCGGTCTCCTCTTCCTCGGACTCCTCCTCGAGCTGCGCCTCCGCCTGGAGGTCCATCTCCTCCTCGGTTACCGGCGGCGCCCCGCTCGGCCCCTCGGGCCTGCGCTCGTCGCTCGAGCGGATCCGACGGCCGAGGACCTGGCTTACGACGTCGTCGAGGGAGACCGGGGCGCCCTGGTACGACCGGGTCGGGTCAACCCCGTCCTCCCCGTACTTGTACTCGATGACCGTCCCGGCGGTGTTGCGGACCGTCCCGTCCTCGGCGACCTTCAGGTCTTCGAGCGCGTTGATGAGCCGCCGCTGCATGTACCCCGAGCGGCTCGTGCGGACCGCGGTGTCAACGAGCGACTCGCGCCCGCCCATCGAGTGGAAGAAGTACTCCTGCGGGGAGAGCCCGCGCTTATAGCTCGAGCTCACGAACCCGCGCGCGTCGGCGCCGAGGTCGCCGCGCTCGTAGTGCGGGAGCGTTCGGTGGACGTAGCCGCGCAGCAGGCGTTCGCCGCGGACCGACTGCTGGCCGACCGCGCCCGCCATCTGCGTCAGATTGAGCATCGAGCCGCGCGCGCCGGACTTCGCGAGGATCACCGCGGGGTTCTCGAGGCCAAGGTAGCGGCCCGCGATGTCGCCGGCCGTGTCGCGCGCCTGGCCGAGCTCCCGCCGGACCATCACCTCGAGCGTTTCCTCGAGCGAGCGGCCGGGCATCTGCTCGAGCTCGCCCTTCCGATACTGCGCGACGAGCTCGTTGACCTTCTGGCGGGCCTCGCCGAGCGCCTCGTCGATCTCCTTCACCGCGTCCGAAGGGACGTCCTCGTCGTCGATCCCGGTCGAGAGCCCCTTCAGGCTGATCGCAGTGATCGCGAGGCGGCTCATCTCGTCCAAGAACTGGCGGGCGCGCGGCATCCCGTAGTTGCGCGCGATCGCGTCTAGGACCGCGCCCTTCTCGAACGCGATCGCCTTCTTGTCGATCGCCCCGGCCTTCAAGACCCCGTTCTCGATCACGACGTAGGCGTCGTGCTTGCAGTTGAGGGGCGAGCAGTCGCACCGCGCCCAGATGTTCGAGCGGAACTCGAGCGTCAGGGTCGAGGGGAGGGTGAGCGAGAAGAGCTGCTTCCCCGTCCAGTACGGGTCGCCGTCCGCCTCCTTCCCCGCCGGCGGGGGGATCGGGTACGCGAGCTTCGAAAGGAGGTACGTGACCTCGGCACGGTGGAACTTTGGGTTCTGGTAGGTGAGGAGGAACGCGGCGGTGATGTGGTCGTGCAGCATGCCGATAATCGGCCCGCCGTACCGGGGGGAGAGGATGTGCTCCTCGACCTTCATCAGGACCTTCGCTTCCGCCCGGGCCTCCTGGCTCTGGAGAACGTGGAGGTTCATCTCGTCGCCGTCGAAGTCGGCGTTGTACGGCGGGCAGTCGCACAGGTTGAAGCGGAACGTCTTGTGCGGGAGAATCCGGACGAAGTGCGCCATCATGCTCATCCGATGGAGGCTCGGCTGCCGGTTGAATAGTACGATATCCCCATCGACGAGCTGGCGCTCGACGATCGAGCCCGGGGTGACGAGCTCCGCGCACGCCTCGGCGTTCTTCTCCATCACCTTGATCCGCTGGCCGTCCTCGCGGACGAGGTAGTTGACCCCGCAGCGGTACCGTCCCGCGTCGTCGGGCGGCGGCAAGGGCCCGCGCCGCGTGAGCTCCTTCGCGACCTCCGCGTTGTGGACCGTGACCTCGAGGGGGACGGTGAGGCCCCGCGCCACCTCGATCGGCACGCCGACCTCGTTGATCGACAGGAGCGGGTCGGGGCTGATCACCGTACGCGCCGAGAAGTTGACCCGCTTACCGGAAAGGTTCGAGCGGAACCGGCCATCTTTCCCCTTCAGCCGCTGGGCGAGCGTCTTCAACGGGCGGCCGGAGCGATGACGCGCGGGCGGGATGCCGCTTGTCTGGTTGTCGAAGTAGGTCGTTACGTGGTACTGCAGGAGTTCCCAGAGGTCCTCGACGACGAGCTGCGGGGCGCCCATGTCGCGGTTTTCGCGCAGCCGCTGGTTGATCCGGAGCACGTCGACGAGCTTGTGCGTAAGGTCGTCCTCGCTCCGCTCCCCGCTCTCGAGAGTGATCGACGGACGGACCTGGACCGGCGGCACGGGAAGGACCGTCAGGACCATCCACTCCGGCCGGCCGAACTTCGGGTTGAGCCCGAGGGCGCGCACGTCGTCGTCGGGAATCCGCTCGAGGCGCGCGCGGACCTCCTTCGGCGTGATCTTGTGGCCGTTCTCGCGGAACGTCGTCGGCTTATCCAGAACGATCCGGTGCTGGATCTCGTGGCAGTGGGGACAGGCGCGCTCCTCCCGGGGCTCGCGCGTCCGCACCACGGGGGCCGCATCGTCGGAATCGACGATCACCTCGCTGCGGAGCGCGGGGGCGTCCGGGAGCACCCGCCCGCACGCCCGGCACGTTGACTGAAGGAGGCGCTTGATCTCCTTCGCGTACCCGACGTGAATCACCGGCATCGCGAGCTCGATGATCCCAAAGTGCCCGGGGCACTCGTTGACCCGGCCGCCGCACGTCCGGCACCTCAAGTTCGGCTCGATGACCCCGAGGTGGAGGTCCATGAGTCCCATCTCGATGGGGTAGCCGTCGTCGTCGTAGGTGTCGGCGGTGATGATCTTCACCGCACTCATTCGGCGGATCTCGTCGGGGGAGAGGAACGCGAACTGGAGGCTCTTGATGCGCTTCGATAGGCCTTCCGCCATGGTCCCCTCCTACCGCATCTCCTCGAGCTGCAGGCGCATGATCACGCCGAGGCTGATCAGCTCCTCGAGGAGGAGCTTGAACGAGTAGCTCATCTCGACTGGGTAGATCGACGAGGTGTTCCCGCAGCTCGGACAGCGTAGCGAGCTTGCGCGCGTGTCGGGGATCGCGATGTGCCCGCACTCGGTGTTGCCGCAGACGTACTGGATCGTGCCGTCGGACTCGTCGAGGAGGCGGTCCTTGATGACCATCGCAACGCCGTGGCCGATCAGGCAGTCGCGTTCCATCTCCCCGAACCTCAGACCGCCCTGGCGCGAACGGCCCTCGGTCGGCTGGCGGGTCAGGATCTGGACCGGCCCGCGCGAGCGCATGTGCATCTTGCCCGCGACCATGTGGTGGAGCTTCTGGTAGTAGATCACGCCGACGAAGATCTCGGCCTCGAAGCGGCGGCCGGTCACCCCGTCGTAGAGCGTCTCGCGGCCCGACGGGTGGAACCCGGCGGCCTTCAGGCCCTCGCGGAGCGCCTCCTCGCGCGTCCCCGAGAACGCCGTCCCGTCGATCGTGCGGCCCTCGAGCGCACCGACCTTGCCGCCGAGCATCTCGAGGACGTGCGCGACCGTCATCCGGGACGGGATCGCGTGCGGGTTGATCAGTAGGTCCGGGGTGATCCCGTCACGGGTGTAGGGGAGGTTCTCCTGCGGGACGATGAGCCCGATAACCCCCTTCTGGCCGTGGCGGCTCGCGAACTTGTCGCCGAGCTCGGGGACCCGCTGGTTGCGGACCTTGACCTTGACGAGCTTCGAGATGTTCTCCCCCTCGGTGAGGATGACGTTGTCGACCCAGCCGGACTCGCCGAACCGGACCGTGACGCTCGTCTCCCGCCGCTTCTGCGGGGTCAGTAGGTCCGTCTTCTCCTCGAGGAACCGGGGCGGACTCGTCTTCCCCACGAGGACGTCCCCCTCGCTCACCTCGAGCTCGGGGAAGATGAGACCGTCCTCGCCGAGGTTGCGGTAGGCGGTGTCGACGCGCGCGCCGGCGACGTCCGGGCGGGGGATCTCGAAGCGGTCTTCCTGCCCGCCGGGGTACTTCCGTTCCTCGCCGCGATACGTCCTGAAGAACGACGACCGTCCGAGCCCGCGGTCGATCGCGCCCTTGCTGAACACGAGGGCGTCCTGCATGTTGTACCCCTCGTAGGAGAGGACCGCGACCACGAAGTTCTGGCCGGCCGGACGTTCGGTGAAGTGGACGTAGCGCATCGTCTGCGTCTGGAGGAGCGGGGCCTGCGGGTAATGCAGGAGGTGGCCGCGGGTGTCGGGGCGGCGCCGATAGTTGACCGACTCGACGCCGAGCGCCTGCTTTGCCATACCCGAGCCCATCGTGTTGCGCGGGGCGCTGTTGTGCTCGGGGTAGGGGATGAGCCCGGTGCAAACGCCGAGCATCAGGTTCGGGTCGATCTCGAGGTGCGTGTGGCGCTCGGTGAGGAGGTTCGTGGTCGGGAAGTCGGCGTGGCAGAGCCCGCACTCGATCACCGCGGCGTCCCGCTTGTCGCCCATCGATGTCCAGCGCAGATCGCTGCGGCTGAGCGCGCGGTCGCACTTCGGGCACCGGTCCGGCGGGAGGTACGGGTCGACGGCGATGAGCGAGTCCTCCTCCTCTTCGGCGTCGATCCACTCGATCTTCCCCTGGCGAATGAGATCGGTGAAGCTCAGCGTCCCGCGCGCGAGCTCGTCGAGGTCGCTCCGCGAGACGCGCGGGACACCGTTCTTGACGACGATGAGCGGGCGCCTTAAGCGCCCGGAGTCGGAGTGAACGATCACCTCGTTCATCTCGTCGTCGTACCGTACATTGATCTCGTAGGTCTTGTCGCCGAGCGTCGGGGAGAGCGTCCCGGTCCGACGGCGCTCGCGGATCTCGCGGACGAGGTCGACCGGCTGGGAGTGGAGGCCGACCAGGTTCCCGTTGACGTAGACGCGCGCGGCCCGACGGCCCTTCGGCGCGGAGACCTCCTGGAAGACCTCCGGGCCAATCTCGCGCGTGTTGAGGTCGCGCAGGATCAGCGTGACCTCCTCCTCGTCCGCTCCCTCCGAGACGTCGACGCAGAGCGCGTAGTTCTTGACGAGCCCGCAGTTCTGCCCCTCGGGGGTCTCGTTCGGGCAGAGCCGACCCCACTGGGTCGGGTGGAGGTCGCGCGCCTCGAAGTGGGGCTGGCTGCGCGTCAGCGGGCTCGTCACCCGGCGCAGGTGGCTGATCGTCGACATGTGACTCGTCCGGTCGAGCACCTGGCTCACCCCGGCACGGCCGCCGACCCAGTTCCCCGTCGCGAGGGCGTGAACGAGCCGCTGGGTGAGGAGGTCCGGACGGATCGCGCTCGCGATCCTCAGGTCCTTCTTGCGGGCGAACGAACGCTCGAGCTGGTACTTGAGGTCCTTCAAGAGGAGGGAGAACGCGACCCGGAAGAGGTCCTCCATCAGGTCGCCGGCGAGCTTCAGGCGTTTGTTCGCGTAGTGGTCCTTGTCGTCCTCGCCACGGACCTTCAAGTGGAGCTCGAGGACGGTGCGCGCCATGCGAGCGAGGTAGAGCGCCTTCTTCAGGCGGTCGGCCTTCGTGTCGCCGAGGTGCGGGAGGAGCGAGCGGTCGAGGATTCCGTCGACCTTCCGCTGGCGGTACTCCTTCGCCTGGCCGGTCGCGAACTTCTTCTCGAGGAAAATCAGCGCGTCCTCGGTCGAGAGGATCCCCTCAGGCGGGTAGAGCTTTTTCGAGACGCACTCCTCGAGGTTGACGTTGAGGAGATGCTTCATCGTCTGGACGAACGGCTCGTCCAGCGGCATCAGCTCGCCGAGGACCGCCTGGAAGATCTCCTCGTCGTTCTTCATCCCGAGCGCCTTCATCAGGATCACGAGCGGGATCTGCCCGCTCGCCGTCGGGACCGAGACCTGGAGGACCCCGTCCTTCTTCTTCTCCACCACCGTGAGCGAGCGGTACCCGCCCCGCTGGCTGAACACCTTCGCGCTCTCGATGGGGGTACCGTAGCGCTCGTTGAACTCGGCGAAGATCCGGTTCGGTGCGAGGTCCTCGAGGCTGATGATGACCCGCTCGGTCCCTCCGATGATGAAGTAGCCGCCGGGGTCGAGGGGATCCTCGCCGTACTCGACAAGCTTCGCACGGTACTCGTCGTCCGAGAGCCAGATCTGGTCGTCCTCGGAGATCTTGTAGCGGTTCAAGTTGCACGGGCGGCTCTTGACCATGATCGGAAGGTCGCCGATGTGCACGTCTTCCGGTGCCCGTTCGACCCCGTTCTCGACGACGGTGACCTTGAGGTAGATCGGTGCCTGATAGGTGAGGTTGCGCAGCCGCGCCTCCATCGGGGTCAGGGTCGGCTTCGACCCGACCGGCTCCTTGACGAACGGCGCGCCGATGAAGATCGTAGGCTCGGCCGAGGGGTTGACGTTCCCGCGGGCGTCCCGGCGACGGCCGACGCGAACGTAGATCGAGCTCTTGGTCTTCTGGACGTCGAGACGGATCACGCCTCGCTCGGCCGAGTCCTCACTGACCCGGGCCTCATCGACGATCCGTTGCATCCGGGAATTCGGGTTGTCCTTGGTCGGCAGGAAATCGTTGAAGCTCGCGAGGTGGTGGTTGACGATCGACCTCTCACGGAAGAATCCGTCGACAATTTCGCGCATGGACAATCAATCTCCTCCGACCGACGTCACGATCAATCGGTAGGCGATCGCCTCACCGGCGGTCGCGCTGGGTCGCCGGACCCGCACGAGCCGTCCGAGGAGGTTCTCGCCGGAACCCCGCAGCGCCTCGTACCTCGGATCGGTCTTGAGCCCCGGATCGGTGAGCAGAATCTTCGGGAGGCGTTCCGGTGCGGTGCCGAGGGTGTCGAGGGTCGTGCGGGTCTCCTCCTCCGAGAGGATCTCGTGGGGAGGCGCGAGGTGGTGGGCGACGAACGGTCGAGCGGGTCCGCTCGGTTTCGCCGCGGCGGCGCGACTTCGGGAACGGCGGGATGCGGACGGGCTCACGGGGGCCTCGGGAGTGGGGTACGGGCCCGGGGGGACATCCGGAGCGATCCCGCCGATGAGACAGGACCGCTCGTTCGAACCCCCGACCACCTGGTTAAAAGCCAGATGCTCTGGGTAGGGCCGTCGGACGGACCGCTCGGCCTACCTACCTGAGCTACGGGCCCGATCGCACTCCGACCCGGAAGGACCGAACCATCGTATTTACGGTTATTCCTGACGGATTTCACGACAGGCTCTCCAGGCTCGAGATGATCGACCAGATCGCGGTTCGGCCGTGCGTCGGGAGATTGGGGTCGTTCGCGAGGTCGTCAAGGACATACACCGCGCTCGCAATCCGGACGTCGAGTGCGACGCGCGGCTTGGCGAGCTCGTCCTTCGCCGACTGCGCGCCCCGGCGGACGTTGCGGGGGACCGAGAGATCGTCCGCAAGCTGACTCAACGACTCCACGATCCGCGAGAGACCGGGGTGGTCGCCCTCGTCGGGAAGCGGGGCGCCGACCGCGACCGCGGGACGGGCCGGAGCGGCGTTCGGCGCGGTCATGGGGGATGGCTCTCCCCGCCCTCTTTGTAGGCGGTGACGACGAGAAGAGTCTTGGTTTCGCGGATTCCCCTCACCGAGGGGAGGCGGTGGAGGACGAAATCCTTCAGTTCCTCGTAGTGCGGGAACCGCACCTTGAGGAAGATGTCGGTGTCCCCAGTTACGAGGAAGACATCTTCGACCTCGGTGAACTTCGCCACCTCGCTGGCGACCGAGTCCGCCTCGGACGTCTCGACCTTGAGCGCAATGAGCGCGACGACGTGCTCGTCCCCCCATACCTTCGTAAACGCGCTTTCGACAGCTCGACTGACCGGCGGCTTGCTCGTGCTTGGTTTGTCCATGGTGCTCGACCCTGTACGCGGTGCCCTATCCCGACGTGCGGATGCCTGGCCTTCCCCGATGCTACGCTGCTGGGGCCGACTCGAACTCCTCTTGGAGGTCGCCAATGACCTGGTCGATCACAGCCCCGGCGGACGGTGCGCGATACTCCCGCACCCCTCCGGCTTCACTCGAGACCCGGGCGATGAGATCGGTCGGTCCGCGGAGAAACTCGACGCTACAGATGAACTCCTCCATGATGGCCGGCCCCCACCGCGCCGTGCGTCCGACTAAGGTCCCATATATAGGCTTTCCCGCCGGCTCGTGGCCGGGTCCGGTCGTCCCGCGGGCGGACGGACCTTGGTCGTGAACTTCCCTGGGCCGGTCACGGCGTCGCTCGGGCGCATCGTTATTTTCCTCTCGCTGTAACGACCGCCGGGGCGGAAGGGTGGGGGAAGAGCGACCGATCCGGATGGAGGTCCGCGTCGAGCTCAAACCCGGAGTACTCGACGCCGAGGCGGAGAGCATCGAGAAGTCGCTCGGTCTCCTCGGAATCAGTCATGTTCGCCACGTGACGACCGCCCGGATCTACGATCTCGACTTCGTCGACGTGACGGCGGCCGACGCCCAGCGGCTCGCGGACGAGGCAGTGGAGCGGCTGCTCGCGAACCCGGTGATCCACCGGGTCACGGTCCGCGCGGCAACACCGTAGGTCCATGATGAAGTGGGCCGTCGGAGTCGCCTCGGTCCCCTTCCGACGGGCTTCGTTCGCAACGCTGGAAGAGACCGCACGGGAACGAGGGCTGGGATTCGACCGGACCGAGCTCGAGCGGATCCGCGCGTACTTCCGTCGAGAAGGCCGCGATCCCACCGACGTCGAGCTCGCCGGGCTTGCGCAGAGCTGGAGCGAGCACTGCAGCTACAAGAGTTCTCGACCGTTCCTGAGGCGGGCGTTCGGCTCCCTGCATCCCCGCTCGCGCGTGCTCGGGACCGGCGATGCGGGGGTAATGCCGTTCGAGCCCGGGTACGCGTACGCGCTCCGGATCGAATCCCACAACCATCCGTCCGCGGTCGAACCGTACGGCGGCGCAGCCACCGGAATCGGAGGCATTCTTCGGGACGTTCTCGCGGTAGGAGCGAAGCCGATCGCGCTCGCCGATCCTCTCTTCTTCGGTCCGCTCGACCTTCCCCGCGACCGAGTTCCACCCGGAGTGAAGAGCCCCCGGTACCTCGCTGAAGGAGTCGTCGCGGGGATCCGGGACTACGGTAACCGAGTCGGGGTGCCGACCGTCTCGGGTGGGGTCTATTTCGATCCGTCCTACGTCGTCAATCCCCTCGTCAACGTCGGGTGCGTCGGGTTCCTCCCCCGCAGCCGGTTCCTGCCAAACCGCGCGCGTAGGGCCGGCGACCGTCTCGTGCTCGTCGGGGGCCTCACGGGCCGGGACGGGATCGGTGGAGTCGCGTTCGCCTCGAAGGAGCTCACGGATCGGAGCGAGACCGAATCACGGGGGGCCGTTCAGCTGGGCAATCCGATCATGAAGGAACCGCTCATTCACGCGTGCCTCGAGGCGTTCGACCGGGGGTGGGTCCAAGGGCTCAAGGACCTCGGCGGGGGAGGCCTCGCGACGGCATCGGGGGAGCTGGTGAACGCCGGCGGGTTCGGTTCGCGCATCGACCTCGCGCGCGTGCCGCTGCGTGAGTCCGGCCTCCGTCCGTGGGAAGTGTGGATCTCGGAATCGCAGGAGCGAATGATCCTCGATGTCCGGCCCCGCGACCTCGATCCTCTTCTCGACATTTTCCGTCGGCACGACGTCCCTGCTACTGCGGTCGGCGAGGTGACGAAGGGGCCGTTCGAGACGCTCGAGTGGAATGGCGCACCCGCGGCGCACCTCCGGGTTGCGTTCCGCGTCGATCCCCCCACGCGGGACCGACCGCACACTCTCCTCCGACGCGCCTACTCCGAGGCGCCGGTCGTGCCGACCGACGACCTCGGAGGCCTGGTCCGCGACCTCGTCCTCGCCCCCGACTCTCTCTCCCGTGAGGGCGTACTTCGGGTCTACGACCACGAGGTCCAGGGTCGCACCGTCATCAAACCGTTGCAGGGCCGTCCGGTCTCTCCGTCCCACGGCGACGCGACGGTCCTGCAACCGCGTCCCGAGGGTGTCCGGGGCCTCGCCATCACGACCGCCGCGCATCCCTGGGCCTGTCGCGAGGACCCGGTCGAGGGGGCCCGCATGGTCGTTGAGGAGGCCGCGCGAAATCTCTATGCCGTCGGGGCCCGACCGGACGCGTTCACGAACTGCCTCAACTTCGGAAACCCGGAGGACCCGAAGGTGCTCGGGGATTTCGACGGCGTGACGCGGGGCCTCGCGAGCGCGGCGCGGGCGCTCGGGTTCGTCGTCCCTTCGGGGAACGTCAGCTTCTACAACGGGGGCCTGGGAGCCGAGATACCCCCTACCCCCGCCCTACTCGCGACCGGGATCCTCGACCGGATCGATCACGCCGTTACCACCGACTTGAAGTCGGTTGGGGCCGTCCTCTACCTCGTCGGGGCCTCACGCCCGGAGCTGGGTGGGTCCCTCTGGGCGCGCCGCGCGGGTCGAACAGATCTCCGGATCCCCCCGACGGATCCGCCGGCGCTACGGCACGCCGGCGAGCGGCTTCTCGCCGCCGGCCGGCAGGGGCTCCTTCGGAGCGCGCATGACGTCTCGGACGGTGGGCTCGCGGTCGCCTTGTGCGAGATGGCGTTCGGTGGCGGTCTCGGCTTCTCGGTCGACCTCCGGGCGACCGGTCTCACCGACACCGGCGTTGCGCTGGTGGCGGAGGGTGGATCGCGCTTCGTCGTCGAGGTCGAGGCCGGGAATGCTCGCCGTTTCGAGCGGGCGCTGGGACCGACCCCCCACGCGCCGCTCGGGGAAGTGACCGAGCAGGAGGGGACGTTCCGCTGGGCGGGGCGGTCGCTTGCGACCGTGCCGCTCGAATCGCTCTACCCGAGATGGCGCTCGGGTCTCGGCCTGCCGTAGGAAGAGGATGACCGTCACGGCCCTCGTCTCGGGAGGTAAGGACTCCCTCTACGCCGCGTACCTCGCCGATACCCAGGGCTGGCCGGTCGACGAGCTCCTCACGCTGCGCCCGGCGGACCCCGACTCGATGCTGTATCACACGCCGAACCTCGACCTCGTGGCCCTGCAGGCCTCGGCCTGGGGGAAGGCGCACCGATCGGTCGAGGTTGCCGGTCTGGACGACTCCACCGAGCTCTCGACCCTCCGTTCGGCGTTGTCGGGAGACCTGGGGCCCGTCGTCGTCGGCGCGATCCAGTCCTCGTACCAGTGGTCCCGGGTCGTCCGGATCGCCGACGAGCTCGGCCGGCGCGTCTACGCGCCGCTATGGCGGAAGGACCCGGGCCGGGTCGTGCGGGAAGAGATTGCCGCGGGCCTCGACATCCGGCTCGTCCACCTCGCGGCCGAGCCCTTAACACCCGATCTTCTGGGTCGTCGCCTGGACACGCCCCTCCTCGAGGAGCTCGAGAGGAGAAACCGGACCATCCGCCCCCTCAACGTCGCCGGCGAGGGCGGGGAATTCGAGTCGCTCGTGGTCGATGCGCCGTTCTTCCACTCCCGGATCGTGCTCGACCGCGCCGTGCCGAACGTGACGGGCTCGACGGCACGCCTCACGGTGGCCGCAGCGCATCTCGAACCGAAGGCCCCCGCCGGGCCGGAGGGGGCGACGTGAACCGAGTCTCGGATGCTCTGGGCCCGTCCGCCCGACAATCGGCTGGGCGCGCGCTCTCCGCGCTCGGCGACACGCGGGCCCGCCCGAACATCCGATGGATCTCGGCCCTCACCGGGGCATCGTTCCCGGAGATCGGCCGGATCCTCGAGGAGACCGAGGACCTCGTTCCGATGGAGGAGGAGATTCGTCAGCACCACCGCCTCGGCGGGCGGACGTACTACGCCCAGTTCCGGGCCCCCTTCGACATCTACGCCCTCGTCCGTCTCCTCCGTCCGGCCCACATCATCGAGACCGGGGTCTCGAGCGGCGTTTCTTCCGCCCACTTTCTCGCCGCGCTTCGTCGCAACGGCTCGGGGACCCTCCACTCGATCGACCTGCCCGTGGCACAGCGTGGGGAGCGGTTCGGGGCCCGGGACTCGCCGGTCGCCCTGCCGCCCGGACACGAGTCCGGCTGGGCGGTGCCCGATTCCCTGCGGGACGGCTGGGACCTGCGGATCGGGCCGAGCGAGTCGCTCCTTCCGAGGCTCGTGAAGGAGATCGGTTCGCTCGGGATCTTCTTGCATGACAGCCTCCACACCCCCTCCCACCTCACCTTCGAGCTCACGACCGTCCGCTCTCGTCTCACGCCCGGGGCGGCGGTCCTCGCCGACAATACGCAGTGGACCGGCGCGGCGTTCCCGCGATTCTGTGCGTCGCTGGGGGTCCCCCTCGCCCGGCGCGGGCGGACCGACCTGGTGGGGCTGCGATTCCCGCCCCCCGCTCCTTACGGCGACCCCCACGCGTTATAGGATGTCGGGGTTCCTAGGAGAAGCGCGGAGCCAGCCGATGGCGTCCACCCGGGCGGAGGAGACGGTCGCGCGCGCCGCCCTGCCGAAGGGCCCGGCCGATCCGATCGAGGCCGAGCGCGGCCGCTGGTCGACCGAGGTCCTCGCCCCAATCCTCGCAAAGAACCCCGAGCGCAAGGACCGGTTCGCGACGCTCGGCGGGATCGAGGTCGAACGGGTTTACACCCCCCGAGAGCCGCGGTCGTCGTTCGAACGGATCGGCTACCCGAGCCAATTCCCATTCACTCGAGGAATCCACCCGACCATGTACCGGGGCCGCTTATGGTCGATGCGGATGTTCTCGGGGTTCGGTTCCCCCGAGGACACGAATCGCCGGTTCCACTATCTCCTCGCGCACGGCGAGTCCGGTCTCTCGATCGCGTTCGACGATCCCACGCTGTACGGCCTCGACGCGGACGACCCCGAGTCCGTCGGAGAGGTCGGGAAGTGCGGCGTGAACGTGAGCTCGCTCGACGACATGCGCCGTCTCCTGCACGGCATCCCCCTCGACCATGTGACGACGAGCATGACGATCAACGCCCCTGCGAACATCATCTGGGGCATGTACCTCCTCGCCGGAAAGGCCTCCGGCGTCCCGTTCTCGGGGCTCGGAGGAACGACGCAGAACGACATCTTGAAGGAGTACATCGCCCAGAAGGAGTTCCTCTATCCACCGCGCCCGGCGCTCCGGCTCGTGACCGACACGATCGAGTACGCAACCCGCGAGACCCCCCGGTGGAACCCGGTGTCAATCTCGGGCTACCACATCCGCGAGGCGGGTTCCACCGCCGTCCAGGAGCTCGCCTTCACGCTCGCCGACGGCCGCACGTACGTCGCCGAGGCGAAGGCCCGGGGGCTCGACGTCGACGAGTTCGCGCCGCGGCTCTCGTTCTTCTTCAACTCGCACAACGACCTCTTCGAGGAAGTCGCGAAGTTCCGCGCGGGCCGACGCATCTGGGCCGCGGTCATGCGAGAGGAGTTCGGCGCGAAGAAGGAGCGCTCACTCTGGCTGCGCTTCCACACGCAAACCGCCGGTTGCTCCTGCACCGCGCAGCAGCCCGAGCTCAACGTGGTCCGAACGACCGTCCAGGCCCTCGCCGCGGTCGTCGGGGGAACCCAGTCGCTCCATACGAACTCGTACGACGAGGCGATCCAGCTCCCCACCGAGGACGCCGCGCGGATCGCGCTCCGTACCCAGCAGATCCTCGCGCACGAGTCGGGTCTCGCGGACTCGATCGATCCGTTCGGGGGCAGCTATTACGTCGAGTGGCTCACCGACGAGATCGAGGAGGCCGTCCGCCGCTACTTTGACCGGATCGACGAGCTCGGGGGGGTAGTCGCGGCGATCGAACGGGGGTTCTTCCAGCGGGAGATCCAGGAGGCGTCGTTCCGCTATCAGCGCGGGGTCGAGAGCGGGACAACGAAAATTGTCGGCGTGAACGCGTACACGGTCGACACCCCGTTGAAGGTCCCGCGCCTCAAGATCTCCGAGGAGGCCCGGCGCCAGCAGTCGCGTCGCCTTGCCGCGATGCGCGCGCGCCGGGATTCGCGGCGGCATGCTGCGGCGCTCGATCGGTTGCGCAGGGTCGCGGAGACGCCCGACGGGAACACGATGCCGGCGGTGCTGGACTCGCTCCGGGCGCGCGCAACGCTCGGCGAGATCGTGCGGGCGTTCCAGGATGTGTACGGAGCCTACCGCGAGCGCTCGACGTACTGAACGTGCGCGGAGAATCCCCGAACGACCCGGCAGCGGCTCGATGGGCCAGCCCGAAGCGAACGGCGGGCGACGCGGCGTACCGGGCGACGCTCGATCGTCTCTACCGGCGTCGACGGTTCGGCCTGCGACCCGGACTCGAGGTGATCCGGGGTCTCCTCGAGGGGCTGGGACACCCGGAGCGGTCGTATCCGGCGATCCACGTCACCGGTAGCAAGGGCAAGGGGTCCGTCGCCCGGATGGCCCAGGCGGTCCTCACGGAGCACGGGCTGCGCGCGGGCCTGTTCACCTCGCCGCACCTCGTGAGTTACCGGGAGCGGATCCAGCGAGACGGGGTGCCGATCGAACCGGACGCCGTCGTCGCGGGGATCGACCGCGTCGAGGCCGCGACGGAGGATCTCCTCCGGTCCGGCCGCATCGACCGGGAGCCGACTTTCTTCGAGGCGACGACCGCGCTCGGCCTCGATTGGTTCGCACGTGAGCGGGTCGACGTCGCGGTCGTGGAGGTGGGGATCGGCGGCCGGCTCGACGCGACGAACGTCCTCAACTCCCGTGTCGGGGTGATCACGACGATCGAACTCGAGCACACGGACGTCCTCGGCCCCACCGTCACCGACATCGCGCGGGAGAAGGCCGGGATCTTCCACCGCGGAATGACCGGCGTGATCGGCGAGCTCCCTCCGTCCGCCCGCCGTACGGTGGGGGCGACCGCCCACCGGGAGGGGGTGCCGCTCTGGCACCTCGGGGAGGAGATCCGGATCGGGGACCGGGTCCTTTCCGAACAGGGGCAGACGTTCACCGTCGAGCTTCCGGGGCTAATGGAGACCCGGGTCGCGCTCCCCCTCCTCGGCCGGTTCCAGCCCGGCAACGCCGCCCTCGCAATCGCCGCGGCGAGCCGGTTCGCCACCGCCACTTCGCGCGTTCTCGACCCGACGAAGGTCAAGGCGGCGCTCGCCGCGGTCCGCTGGCCGGCCCGGCTCGAGCGGATCGCCGTCCGTCCCGAGCTCTTCTACGACGTCGCCCACACCCCCGAGAGCGCCCGGTCGGTCGCCCAGAGCCTCGCGGAGATCTCCCCCCTCGCGGACCCCGCCGAGAGCGCGATCGTCTTCGGCTGCCTGAGGGGCAAGGACGTCCCCCGCATCCTCGACGCATTCGCGCCGCTCGCCCGGACCCTCGTCGCGGTCCCGGTTCGCTCCGAGCGGGGGATCGATCCCTCGGAGATCCGGGCGGCGGCGGTCGTGCGATTCCCGCGGGTCGTCCTGGCCCGGTCGGCCTCCGAAGGGGTGGAGCTCGCGCGCGCGGCGACCGGTGCTGACGGGCTCACCCTCGTGGTCGGAAGCGACTACCTGATCGGGGAGCTATTGAGCCCGCACCGGGAGGAGGAGGGGGAGCCGGATCTCTCGGACCCGGGGTGGGGTGAAAGTCCCGCTCGAGCCGGATCCGGAGAACTGGCCCGGCCCCGTCGACCGAAGCCGCGGCGGACCTAGCAGGACCGGGGCGGAGCCGAATATGGATTGGGAGGCAGTCCTCGATCGACTCTCCGCGTTCTACGGCCGGGGGGACTGGCGGACCCCGTATCTACGGGACCACGCCGAAAACCCGTTCCAGGTGCTGATCGGGACGATCCTCTCCCAGCGGACGCGCGACGAGCACACCGACCTCGCGAGCGCCCAACTCTTCGCACGGTACCCGGACGCGGACTCCCTCGCTGCCGCGAAACCCAGCGACCTCGAGCCGCTCATCCGGGCGACCGGGTTCTACCGCGTCAAGTCCCGGGTGATCCGGGAGTGTGCGGAGGCGATCCGAACGCGGTTCGCAGGCGTCGTTCCCCGAACCTACGACGAACTCCTCGCGCTGCCCGGGGTCGGTCCCAAGACCGCGAACTGCGTCCTCGTGTTCGGGTACGGGATCCCAGCGATCCCGGTCGACACCCATGTGCACCGGATCGCGAACCGCCTCGGCGTGGTCCACACGAAGACCCCGGAGGAGACGGAGGAGCGGCTGCGCCGGGTGGTAGACGAGCGGTACTGGATCCCGCTCAATCCTCTTCTCGTCCAGCACGGACAGAATCTCTGCCGGCCCCGGGGCCCCCGGTGCGACGAATGTCCGATCGAGGACCTGTGCGCGACCGGACGGGCGCTCAGATCGGGGCGGACGCCGCCGCGTCCGGAGGACGGGCCGGGGCCGGCGCGGTCGGCGGGAGCGCGACCAGCGCGACGAGTGTCAGACCGACGATCGCGGCGAGCAGTTCCCACGCGAACGGGTACGAGGTCGCGCCGACAACGAACCCGAAGAGGAAGGACACGACCGCGCCCCCCGCCAGCTGGATCGAGTTAAAGAGTCCGATCGTCAGCGGAATCTCCTCGGAGGGCACCTCGCGCCAGAAGTGCGGGAGGACGTACATCACGGCGTAGATGAAGCCATACGAGAGCGAGAAGACGCACCCGATCACGATCGCCCCGGCGAGCCCCACGAGCGGCAGCGCGGCGAGTACCCCGCCCGCGAGCAAGGTCGCGAGAACCAGCTGAGTCCGATGGTTCCGGTGCCGTTCGGCGATCGGTCCGCCGACGGGACCTCCGAAAAAGCTCGGAAGGACGAACAGCATGCCGACCACCCCCGCGAGCACGATCGGCCAGCCCTCGATCGCCTCGCCGTAGGGAACGATGAACTGCCCGGTCGCGAACGTCGCGCCCTCGAGCCCGACGAACGCGAACCCGATCGCCCACGCTCCCCGGTATCGCAGTCCGGCCGGGAGGCCTGGGGGAGGAGGCGACACCGGGGCCGGAGCGCCGGCGGCTCGCGGGACCAAAATGACCGCGAGGCCCACAAGGACGCCGAGCGTGATTCCTCCCACCGCCATCGCGCCTCGCCAGCCCACTTCGGGGATCAGGAGCGAACTCCCGAGGATCCCGAGACCAGCGCCCGCACTGAACGCGGAGCTGAACGTACCGATCGGCAGGCCCCGGCGGCCCGGTGGATACAGGCCCGCGACGAGGCCGATCGCGGGCGAAAAGAAGAGCGCTGCCCCGACGCCGGCGGCGAGCCGGGTGATGAGCAGGATCGCGAACGAGGGAGCAATCGCGCTTCCGACGCCGGCGAGGGCAAGGAGGGCGACCCCCCACAGGGAGATCGAGCGGGGCCCGTATCGCCGGGAAAGAAGCCCCGCCGGGACCTGGAGGAGGCCCGCCCCAACCAGGAACGCCGCAGTGAGCAGGCCCCAGTCGCCCGGCCCGACCCCGAACTCCCGGCCGAGAGAGACGAACCCGGGTCCGATGTCGAACCAGTTGTACGCGTAGCCCACGCGGAGCGCGATTAGGATCACGGTCGCCCGGAGAACCGGCCCGCGCGTGAGCCCCGACCCGCTCTGCATCCGAGGCGCCTCGACCCCGGTCCCTCGAGTCATGCACAACCGGGGCCCGGAGGCGGCCATCAGAAGTCAAACAACTTAAGCCTGGGCGGGTCTCGGCGGCCTACCATGGACCCTTCCGAGTACGATTTGCCGTTCTTCCACCGGCAGGGATTCCATCGGAGCACGTGCGTGGTCTGCGGGCACGCGTTCTGGACCCTCGGGGATTTCGATCGATGTCAGGAGGCGCCCTGCCGGGAGTACGGTTTCATCGGCGCGCCGATCTTTGTCCGCCCCTACTCGCTGCGCGAGATGCGCGAGACGTTCCTCGGATTCTTCGAGGCTCGAGGGCACACCCGGATCCGACGGTACCCCACCGTCGCTCGGTGGCGGAATGACGTCTTCTTCACCCAGGCGTCGATCTACGATTTCCAGCCGTGGGTGACGAGCGGTGCGGTTCCTCCGCCCGCCAACCCCCTCACGATCAGCCAGCCAGTGCTGCGGTTCATCGATCTCGAAGAGGTCGGGCGGAGCGGCCGCCATTTCACCCTCTTCGAGATGATGGCCCACCACGCCTTCAACCGACCCGACCACGAGGTCTACTTCAAGGACCGGTGCACGGAGCTCTGCCATGAACTCCTCGTCGAGAAGCTCGGCGCGAACCCGAAGGCGTTCACGTACAAGGAGGAGGTCTGGGAGGGCGGGGGAAACCTCGGCCCGTCCCTGAGCGTGAGCGCTCTCGGCCTCGAGGTCGCGACCCTCGTCTTCATGGAGTACACCCGGGACGGCGAGAACCTGAAGCCGATGCCCCTCACCGTCGTTGACACCGGTTACGGCCTCGAGCGGTTCGTCTGGGCGAGCCACGGAACGAAGTCGGCCTACGAGCCGGTCTTCGGCGAGGAGTACGACGAGCTCCGCCGCTCCTTCGCCCCCCACGATGCGGCCGTCCTGATCGACCACGCCCGCGCGCTCAACTTCCTCCTCACCGACGGAGTGGTCCCTTCGAACAGCAAGGAGGGGTACTTCGCCCGCCTGCTGCTCCGGCGCTCGCTTCGCATCCTTGGCCGGGTCCCCGAAGCGCCGGACATCTACTCGATCCTCGAGCGGTCCGGCCGCGAGATCGCGCGGGACTTCCCCGAGGTCGGGATGCACCGGGACGACCTTCGCCGGGTCGTCGAGGCCGAAGTTGAGCGGTACGGCGAGGCGATCGAGCGCGCGCGCCAGACGATCCGCCGGACCGAGGATCGGATCCGCTCCAGTGGGGGCCACGCGACGTCCGAAGACCTGATCGATTGGTACGATTCCCTCGGTGTCCCCCCCGACCTCGCGGTGGAGGAGCTGAGAGAACCACCGCCGATCCCGAACGACTTCTACTCGCTCGTCGCAGCGCGCCACGAGAACGAACGGCCGACGAACGACTACGTCGAGGTGACCCAGGGCCTTCCCGAGGTGCCGGCGAGCGTGCCGAAGACGGAGGTCCTCTATTACCTCGACCCGTACACCGTCTCGTTCGACGCCCACGTCCTCTGGACCGAGGGTCCTTTCGTGGCGCTCGACCGGACGTACTTCTACCCCACCGGCGGGGGCCAGGTCACCGACCGCGGCCACCTAGGCGACCTCGAGGTCGTCGAGGTGGCCTGGCGGGGACCATGGGTGCTCCACCGTCTCGAGCGGCCGTCGCCGTTCCGGGTCGGGGACCGCGTCCGGGGGCGGGTCGACCCAGTCCGCCGGACGCAGTTGATGCAGCATCACACCGCGACCCACCTGATGAACGGGACGCTGCGGGAGGTCCTCGGACCCCACGTCTGGCAGGCGGGCGCGTACAAGGCGACGGAGTCGGCACGGATCGACGTCACCCACTTCCGTGCCCTCTCGAAGGAGGAGTTGCGCGCGATCGACCGGCGGGTCAATCAGATCGTCCGCGAGGACCGGCCGGTCAAGAGCTACTTCGAGTCCCGTGCCGAGGCGGAACGGCGGTTCGGCTTCACCCTCTACCAGGGTGGGGCGGTGCCGGGGCGGGAACTCCGCATCGTCGAGATCGAGGGGTTCGACGTCGAGGCGTGCGGCGGAACCCACTGCACCCACACCAGCGAGGTCGGAGCGATCGAGATCCTCGGGGTCGAGCGGATCCAGGACGGGGTCGTCCGGCTGAATTACGCGAGCGGCGAGCGCGCGCTCGAGATCCGCGAGGAGCACGAGGAGATCCTTCGGGAGGCGGCCCGACGGCTCGGCGTTCCGGTGAGCCGGTTGCCCGAAGGGATCGACCGACTCCTCGCGGAGATCGAGGAGTCAAGGAAGGTGGCCCGGGACCGACGCAAGGAGGACCTCGGGGAGACCGCGGAGCGGCTTCTCTCCGATCCGCGCGCGACCGAGACGGTCGGCCCGGTGACGGTCGTCGCAGCTCGGCTCGATCTCGACCGGACGGAGATGATGGAACTCTCCCGGATCTTGTCCCGCGAAGCCGGCCGGGTCGTTATCTTGGCGAGTGAACGCGAAGGCCGGGGGACCCTCTTCGTCGGCTCGACCGCCCCGGGCATATCCGCGGCCAACGTGGTCGAGGCCGCGAAGCCGGCGTTCGACGGCAAGGGGGGCGGCAGCCCGGCGGCCGCGACGGCCGTCGGGGAGCCCGGAGCGCCGCTAACCACGGCGCTCGACGCGGCGCGGCTTGCCGCGCGGGGCACCGTCGCTGCCTGAACCGCTCCCGGGGTCATCCCCGAGGATCACTCGCTCGAGGCGGGGACTGGGCCCGGGAAGAACTCGACGGGTCGGAACGAGCACGCGCCAGCCCTGACGCTGCACGTCCGCTTCGGCGAAACCTTTACTTTCCGCTCGTACCCATCAAATACGGGATACGGAATGATTCTTGGGTTTCCGGGACGTGGGGTCCGGACGTACCTCCTATAGTTACTATGACGGCGAGCGAAGGAAGCACAGTCGGAGGGGTTCCACCGGAGGTCGTCACCTTCCTCAGCGGGAAGGGCGGGCGATCCTTGATCATCAAAGGCGGCGCGGGGACGGGAAAGACCACGTTCGGACTCGAGCTGCTCGAGCGCGTCGGCCAGCCGAACCGGTCGTACTATCTTTCCACCCGGATCGGGGATGAGGCGCTCTACCGTCAATTCCCCTGGTTAAAGTCGACCGAGATGCGCACCCGCGTGCTCGATGCGGCGAAGCTTTTCCTCGACGCGATCAGCTCGAGCGGCCGCCCCCGCGAGCCCGAGCTTCCCGAGACCGAGCAGAAGAAGGTGCGCGCCGGGCGCGAGGTCCTCGCGAGCTTTGGCCAGGAGCGGGGCCCCCCGACCCGCGTCGACCGCACGCACCTCCAGGCGCTCCTGAAGCGGAGCCCGATGCCCGAGGTCGAGAACGTCTACAACCGGATCGAACGAGCGCTTCCGGAGAAGTCGCTCCTCATCATCGATTCGCTCGAGGGTGTGACCCACAAGTACGGACTCGAGATGGAAGAGTTCGTCATGGCCCTCCAGAAGGACCTGGTCGAGGGCTCGAGCACCGACGTCGTCATGATCCTTGAGAAGCCCGAGGCGGGCGGCATCGAATACCTGGTCGACGGGTTGATCTCGATCCAGCGCGAGGAGCTCGACGAGCGGCGGGTCCGTCACCTCCGCCTCGAGAAGCTCCGCGCGACGAACATCGGGCGCGCGCGATACGCCGTGACGCTCGACGGCGGACGGTTCGAGTCCCTGGGGGTCACGAACTCGTCGAGCGCCGGGCCCCCCACGGGAGCGTGGCGGCCGTTCACCGACCCCGAGCGGTACTATTCGACGGGGATCCCCGACTTCGACCGCATGCTCGGCGGGGGCCTGCGCCGGGGGAGCTTCAACGCCTTCGAGGTCGACGTGAACGTCGGGATCGACGACTACTACATGCTCTTCACGCCGACGTTCCTCAACTTCCTCTCCCAGGGGCGCGGGATCATCGCCGTCCTCGCCGCCGGCGAATCGCCGGAGAAGCTACGGGAAACACTGATCCGCCACAT
>JASHQX010000133.1 GCA_030038895.1 Thermoplasmata archaeon | reverse complement strand
GAACGGATCCTCGCCGGCGGCGGCGGCGCCCGACGAGGGTCGGTCCTCCTTACTGCCGGTGCGGCGTTGTGGATCACCGGCCGTTCACCGACGCTCCGAGACGGGGTGAACCTCGCCCGAGTCGGGCTCGACGACGGTCGTGCGGAGCGTCTGCTTCGTGAGATGCAGCGGCTCGCGCAGCGGTATCGAAAGAAGGAGAGTGTGTGACGTGGGTTTCTTGGACGAGCTCCTGGCGGCGAACCGTTCCGTGGTGGACGATCCGGGATATCTCGAGGGCCTACCCCGGAAGGGACCGGGACGACGGCCGAGCCTCAAGCGAGCGATCCTCGCGCACCGCGACGCAGGAGCGGTGCTGGTGGAGTTCAAGCGCGTATCCCCGGGACAAGCCCATCCCTCCCTGCCTGAACACACGGTCGCCGAATTCCTGCGCAGGGTGGAGCCGGCGGCCCCTGCTGGCCTCTCCTGCCTCGCCACGCGCCCGAGTTTCCAGGGTTCCCCGCAGGACGTCCTCGAGCTCGCGCGGAAGAGCGAACGGCCGGTCCTTTTCAAGGACTTCGTCGTTTCCGAGCGACAGCTCGAGGCCGCCGAGAGGTCCGGGGCGAGCGCCGTCCTCTTGATCGCCCGCCTAACGCGGGCCGACCTACAGCCTCCGTCGCTCGGCGAGCTCGCCGATTCGGCGCATCGCCGCGGGCTTGAAGTGCTGCTCGAATTCCACGCCGAGGCAGAATTAAGTGAGGCCGAAGGCGTGGCCGCCGACATGTTCGGGGTGAACGCCCGGGACCTGGACTCGTTGCGGATCGACCGGGAGACCGCCGAATCGACCCTTCGGGCAGCCCGCACGGCCGGTCTGCGGCCGCTCCTAGGACTGAGCGGGATCGAATCCGCTGAGGACGCGCGACGATTCTGGAAGGAGGGGGTCGATGGAATCCTTGTCGGATCCTCGGTCGCGCGGTCCTCCGAACCGGGGACGCTCCTCCGCTCGCTGCGCCGGCCACGGGCCCCGGGGTACCGATGAAGACCTTCGTGAAATTCTGCGGCCTTTCGAAGCCCGAGGAGGTCGCCGAGGTCCCCGCGGGAGGGGCGGCGGGGTTCGTGATCGACGTGCCGGCTTCCCCGCGGAACCGTACGATCGAGCAGGCGTCCGTACTCATCGACAAGGTTCCCCAAGAGGCCGAGGCGTGGGCGGTGGTCGTCGAGCCGTCGGCGGACCTGATCCACCGCCTCTTCGACGAGGTGGGGATCGATCGGGTGCAGGTGTATGGCGCGATCCCGTCCGGGCTTGAATTTCTGGAGGTCCACCACCTGGTCCCCTCCGTCCCGGTCCCACCCCACCCGGGCGATGGACCGGATCCGATCATCCCGCCCGCCGAGGACTACTCACGGGTGCATCTGGACGCCGCAGGCCAACCGCTCCCCGGCGGCAGCGGGACGCTACCGAGCTGGGAGGTCTGCGCCCGGCTGGTCGACTCCCAGCCGGGTCGCAAGTTGATCCTCGCGGGGGGCCTCACTCCCGAAAACGTCGCGGACGCGCTCGCGACGGTGCGACCCTGGGGGGTGGACGTCTCGTCGGGAATCGAGGGCGCCCCCGGCGTCAAGGACCTCGGCAAGATGCGGGCGTTCGCGCGAGCGGTAGAGGAGTTCGAGCACGGACATGGCTAGGCATTACGGTCCGTACGGGGGAGCGTACGTCCCCGAAACCCTCGTGCCGGCCCTGACCGAGCTCGAGCGGACCTGGAAATCCGCGCGCAAGGACCCGGAGTTCCAACGGGAACTTCGTCGACTGTCTAGGACGCTCGGGGGACGGCCGACCCCGCTCTACTTCGCCCGGAACCTCACCCGTCGCGCGGGCGGGGCCGAGATCTGGCTGAAGCGGGAGGACCTCCTCCATACCGGCGCGCACAAGTTCAACAACGCCCTGGGCCAGGGCCTCCTCGCGCGGCGGATGGGCAAGCCCCGCCTGATCGCCGAGACTGGGGCCGGGCAGCACGGAGTCGCGACCGCGATGATCGGCGCCGCGCTGGGCCTCGAGACCGAGGTCTACATGGGTTCCGTCGACATCGAGCGGCAGCGGCCGAACGTGGAGCGGATGCGCCTGCTCGGCGCACGCGTAATCCCCGTGACGAGCGGAAGCCGGACGCTCAAGGACGCCATCAACGCCGCGCTTCGCGATTGGATCACGAACGTCCGCACGACCCACTACCTGCTCGGCTCGGCCGTCGGACCGTACCCCTTCCCCGACATCGTGGCGGATTTCCAGAGCGTCATCGGCCGGGAAATCCGGCGCCAGTCGACCCGGGCGTTCGGTCGTCTGCCGGACCTTGCGGTCGCCTGCGTCGGTGGAGGGTCGAACGCGATCGGTACCTTTCGCCCGCTCCTTTCGACCTCGGTCGAACTGCTCGGCGTGGAAGCCGGAGGTCCGGCTGGTTCGCGCGGCGCGGCCAGTCTCTCCTCTGGCCGCCCGGGGATCCTGCATGGCTCGCTCTCGTACGTCCTCCAGGACCCGGACGGACAGATCGCGGAGACCGAGAGTATCTCCGCGGGCCTCGACTACCCCGGTGTGGGGCCGGAGCACGCGTGGCTGAAAGACTCCGGTCGCGTCCGGTATCGGGCGGTCCACGACGCGGACGCCCTCAAGGCATTCCACTGGCTCGCCGAGGACGAGGGGATTCTGCCCGCGCTCGAGCCGGCGCACGCGATCTTCGCCGCCGTAGGAGAGGCTCGTCGGCGTCCGGCGAGAGAACATGTGGTCGTCACGCTCTCGGGGCGGGGCGACAAGGACCTCTCGGTGGTGCTCCGTGGATCTCACTGAGGCGCTCCGGGAGGCGCGGGAGCACGCCCGGCCCGCGGTGGTTCCGTACCTGATGGTCGACCGCCGTCGAGCAGGACGAATCGCTCCGACCGTCTCGGCGTTCCGGGATGCCGGTGCCACCGCGCTCGAGCTAGGGTTTCCCTTCTCGGACCCGGTGGCGGACGGTCCGGTCCTCGAAGCCGCGGCCGCCCGAGCCCTTCGGAACGGGACGCGCTGGAGCGATCTACTCTCTGCGTGCCGGCAAGCGAGCCGACGGCTCCCGACCGCTGTCATGACCTACGCAAATCCGGTCTGGCGGCAGGGCCTTCCTGAGGCGATGGGCGAACTCGCGGCCGCCGGCGCGACCGGACTCATCGTACCCGATCTCTCGCTTGAAGAGTCCGCGGATTGGCGGAAGGCGGCCCGCCGGGCGGGAATCGCCCTCGTGCTGCTGGCGGCTCCCGGCATCCCGTTCGAGCGCCTCGACCGGATCGCGCGCGCCTCCCGGGGATTCCTCTACCTAGTCGGCCGCTACGGGACGACCGGAGCGACGGTGGCCGGGACGACGGTCGATCTGGCACCCGTTGTCCGGCGGGCGCGGGCAGGCTCGCCTTCGCTCCCGATTCTCATCGGGTTCGGCATCCGCGATCGGAAGAGCGTCGCGCGGGCGCTCGCGGCAGGAGCGGATGGGACCGTCGTCGCGACCGCGCTCGAGGAGCTCCGGAACCGGGGCGCCCCACCGGCCATCCTGGCGCGATGGTTGAGAAAGCTCATCGAGGTTCCTCGACCTCACGTGGGGTGAGCTCTCCGCGCTTCGATCCCAAGGGGATCTTCGACCGACACTATACGGCGGTACGATCTGGGAACCTCGAGCTCATAGAACCGCGACCACACCGCACGCGACGACCGCTCCAAGGCTCGACCAGTACGCGATCCGCCACCAACC
>JASHQX010000132.1 GCA_030038895.1 Thermoplasmata archaeon | reverse complement strand
CGGGTCGGCTTCGCCATGCCTTCGCGCGCTCGAGTTTCGGCGAGCGGGCCCTCCTACCTAACCTCTTAAGATAAGACCATGGTCCCCGGGGAACCGACCCCCGGGGATTCGAGAAGGGGTTGAGAGAGGCGCGAGCGCGCGGCTAGTCCTCGCCGAATTCGCCGCCGCCCATCCCGCCCATGCCGCCCATTCCCCCGCCGCCACCGGGTCCACCCGGGCCGCCGGAGGGAGGCGGGCTCGCCTTGGAGGCGATGACGTCGTCGATCCGAAGGACCATCACCGCCGCGTCCGTCGCGCTCTCGATCGCCTGCCGGCCGACGCGGATCGGCTCGATGACGTGGAGTTCGCCCATGTCCGAGACCTTGCCGGCCTGGACGTTGACGCCCGCCCGCTTCTGGCCACTCTTGTGGGCCTTGCGGAGCTCGATCAGGATGTCGATCGGGTCCATCCCAGCGTTCTCCGCGAGGGTTCGCGGGATCGTCTCGAGCGCGTCCGAGAAGCTCTCGAATGCGATCTGCTCGCGCCCGCCGACCTTCGCCGCCTCGTCGCGGAGGTGCATCGCGAGCTCCTCCGCGGTCGCGCCCCCGCCCATGACGTACCGGCCGTCCTCGACTGCGACCGCGACCACGTTCAGCGCGTCGTCGAGCGACCGCTCGATCTCATCGATGACGTGCTCGGTGCCTCCCCGGATCAGGATCGAAACCGCGCGGGCTTTCTTTGCTCCCGTGATAAACGTGAGCGCGTCCTCGCCGATCTTCCGCTCCTCGCAGAGGCCCGCGTGGCCGATATCCTCGGCCGTCAGCTCGCTGACCTTGGAGACGATATTCGCCCCCGTCGCCTTCGCGAGCTTCTCCATGTCGGACTTCTTCACGCGCCGGACCGCGTAGATCCCTTCCTTCGCGAGGAAGTGCTGCGCGAGGTCGTCGATCCCCTTCTGGCAGAGGACCACGTTCGCACCGGACTTCTTCACTTGGTCGACCATCTTCCGGAGCATGTTCTCCTCCTCCTGGAGGAAGGCGTTGAGCTGCGTCGGGTCGTTGATCTCGATCTTGGCATCGATCTCGGTTTTCTTGATCTCGAGCGCGGCGTCGAGGAGCGCGATCTTCGGGTTCTCGACCCGGGAGGGCATCCCGGAGTGTACCTTCTCCTTGTCGACGATGACCCCTTCGATGAGCTGCGTGTCGGTCATCGACCCGCCCTGCTTCTTGATGAGCTGGACGTTGTCGAGGTCGACCGAGTAGCTCTCGCCCTTCTTATCGGCGACGGCGCTGACCGCCTTCACCGCTATCTCGCCCATCATCTCGCGGTTGAATGAGACGGACTTCGACGCCATCGACGTGACCGCGATCCGCTGGAGGGTGTCGTGGTCGGTGATCGTCACGGGCTGGCTCACGTTCTGCAGGAGCTCGAGCGCCTTCGCGGAGGCGAGCCGGTACCCCTGCGAGATGATCGTCGGGTGGATGTTCTGCTCGATCAGCGACTCGGCGCGCTTCAAGAGCTCGCCCGCGAGGATGACGGCGGTAGTCGTGCCGTCCCCGGCCTCCTGGTCCTGCGTCTTCGCGACCTCGACCATCATCTTGGCCGCGGGGTGCTCGACGTCCATCTCCTTGAGGATCGTGACGCCGTCGTTGGTGACGACCACGTCGCCCATCGAGTCGACCAGCATCTTGTCGAGCCCGCGCGGGCCCAGCGTCGAACGGACCGCGTCGGCAATCGCCTTCGCGGCCTGGATGTTGTTCGATAGCGCTCCGCGTCCCTTCTCCCGCTTCGTCCCTTCCTTCAGCACCAGGATCGGCGTCTGTCCGGTCAACATCGTCAGTTCCTCCGAGAGTCCTCTCGGTTGTCGGGTTCGGTAGAAAAGCGGTTCTATTTAAATGCACCGGGTCGCACCGGGAGCGCTCGATCCGGCACTCCTCCCTCCGTTCTCGCCGGCGGAACGACCAAGTCCGGGCCCTTCCTCCCGCAGGTCAGTTATACAGTCAGGCGCTCACGGCCCCCGTGGACCCGCTGGACTGTCAGCGGTGCGGGGGACCGAACCCCGCCGACGCCGTCAACTGCCAATGGTGCGGCTCGACCCTCCCGGTCCGGCCTTTGCCGGTGCCCGTGGCGGTGGACCGTGACAGGGTTCCCCTGCTGGATTCCACCACGATCGAGGATCGGTACGAGGGTCGTTCGCTCCGGGAGAATCCGCTCTTTCGGCTTGTCGTGATCGTGCTCGGGATTATCGTCTTCGTGGGCTTCTTCGCGACCCAAGCCCAGACGAGCACCGGCCCCTCTTCTACCACTCCCGTTTCCTCGGGACCCGCGAACCCCGTGAATGTGACGATCATCTGGCTCGTTTCCTCGGACAACGTCTGCGACCTGAACGGACACACCGAACCCGGTTTCGAGGGAGTCTCGAATCAGGTCAGCGGGGAGACGTGGAACATCTCAGGCCCGCCGGGCGGTTGCACGGTGGGGAACGTAAATGCTCTCACCCCGGGGTTCACCGCGATCGCCTATCTCGCCCTTCCGCTGACGGTGCCCCCCAACGGATACGGGTACCTGCCCGTGTCCTTCATACTCCCGTCAGGGGGCTACGACGGCGCCCTTAACATTTCGATAACGTAGCTCGGGCCGGGCCGTTCGTGTCGGTCGTACAGGAAGTTCCCGGCCAGAGGTACTCTCGTCTCCTCCGCAACGCCGCCTACCTTCGAGTATTCTCGGCAGGTCTTGGCTCGATCTCGGGGCAGGCAATCGCGGCGGTATGCCTTGTCTGGATCGTCTTCAAGGCGACTCATTCCCCGCTGGACGTCGGTGCCCTCGGCGCGTCGTATGTGGTCGCGGCGATCGTCTTCAGCGTCTTCACCGGTACCTGGGTCGATCGGTTCGATCGTCGGCTCCTGATGATCCTCTCCGACTTCTCCCGGGCGCTCGCGATGGGCGTCGTCGTGGTCGACCTCGAACTTCGCGGATTCAATCTCATCACGGTCCTGGTCGCCTACGCGGTGGTCGGGGCCTTCTATACCCTGTTCAATCCGGCGGAACAGGCACTCGTGCCCGCACTCGTAGAGAGCGCGGACGTCGCGAACGCCAACGGGCTCGTCCGCTCCAGCCGTTCAACCCTTCAGTTCGTCGGCACGTCGATCGCGGGAGTGCTGATCGTCACCGTAGGAGGCACCATCGGTCTCGCCGTGAACGCGGGGACGTTCGTCCTGTCGGGAGCGCTCCTGCTCGGGCTCCGGATTCCGTCCCAGGGGTTGTCCCGGTCCCGCCCGCAACGAGCGCGCTCGCTCTACTACCAGGACGTGCGGGACGGCTTCCGGTGGCTCTGGCGCGCGAAAGGATTCCTTGAGCTGACGATCTCCGCGACGTTCTTCAACTTCTGCTGGGCCGTGATCGGGACGTTTCTCGTGATCTTCGCCACCGAGGTCCTCCACGGCTCCGCACTGGTCTACGCTTTCCTCCTCGCGGCGGGTGTCGCGGGGGGAGCCATCGGTTCGCTTCTTGTCGGGCCCACCCACGGCGAACGGTGGGCCGGCCGGGCGTGGGTGGTTCCGTACGGTGCGGCGTGCGGAGGGGTGGCGCTAGCCCTCGTCTTGGTGCCGCAGGTGCCCGTGGCACTCGCGGCCCTCTTCGCAATCGGCGTTTTGAGCGGCTACGCGGGCACCTCCTGGCTCACCGCAGCGCAGCTGCTCGTCCCGACCGAGATGCAGGGAAGGTACTTCGGCATCGACAACCTTGGCAGCATCGTCATCGTTCCCGTCGCCCAGATCGGGGGTGCGTTCCTCATCGCGGCCTATGGCATCGGCACGGCGTACCTCGCGGTCGCCGTCCTCTGGATCGTCGCGGGGCTCGTGTTCCTCTTTCCGAGGGCGCTCTGGAACCTCGGCTACCGGCCGGGCGGACCCGACCCTACTCACCGTACCGGCGCTGACGGAGCTGGTACGAGCGGATCGCCCGGAGGAACTCGAGTCGGGTGAGCCCGGGCCAAAGGACATCGGAGAAGTAGAGCTCGCTGTAGGCCGACTGCCAGAGCAGGAAGTTCGAGATCCGCTCTTCTCCGCTCGTCCGAAAGACCAGATCCGGGTCAGGAAGGTCCGCGGTGTAGAGGTGGCGGCTGACGGCGTCCGAGTCGATCGCTTCGGGCTCGAGGCGGCCTTCCCGGACCTCCCGAGCGAGCTGACGAATCGCCGCGACGATCTCGTCCCGTCCGCCGTACCCCAGAGCGACGTTGTACCGGTATCGGGAGTACGA
>JASHQX010000013.1 GCA_030038895.1 Thermoplasmata archaeon | reverse complement strand
GGGGCCCCGGTGTGCGGGGGGGCTTCGAGGGGGCCGTCGACCGTGTACGGCCCCTGAACGATGCCACGGCCGAAGGCGTACCGCGCCCAGGAGGTCCGCACGCGCCCGCTGGCGTTCACCTCCGAGAGGAGGAGCCAATTGAACGGGTTCGCGGTCGGGACGATCTGCTGGAACTCGTGCGTGCGCTTCAGGCGGCGGCCGATGGTGAGCCGACCGGCGAGCCGGACGGCGAAGTATGCGACGAAGAACGCGACCAGCACGTAGAGCGTCAGGTAGTAGATTGAGAGCGTGACGTGGTTGCGCTCGATGCCGAGGAGGACATAGAACGCGACCGCGCTCACCGCGAGCGTGGCGAAGTTGATCGCCCGGTCGGCGTCCATCTGGAGGCGCTTATCGCTGAACGGGGCGAGCGGCGGGACCGAGAACTGGGTGAACCCGTCCTCGAGGATATGCGAGCAGCCGCCAACCTCCATCACGAGGAAGTAGATCGGGACCGTACCGGGCGCGAGCAGCGGGGCGATCAGCGAGCCGACCCCGGCGACGATCGTCACCCCGAAGACCGAGTGGGTGATCCCGTGGTGGCGGAAGATGGGGTACCGTCGCGCGAGAGGGAACAGGAGGATGTCCGCGTCCGGAAGGCCCCCGGCAAGCGCCCCGGCGGCGAGGTACTGGGGGTGCAAACCGACCAGCCCGAACGTGAGCAGGTATGCGATGAGGACGTGGGTGAGGAGATCCACGGGCCGGGAGCGCGGGGGCCGGCTACAGGAGCCCCTCCTCCATCACCTCGATCGACTCGACATGGGGAACCTTGGCGAGCGCGTGCTCGGTTGACTCGAGGATCCCACCCGCGTCCGGCATGACGACCGAGATGAGGAGCGACTTCAGACCGAACGCGATATCCTTGACCTGGAGGCCGCGCACCGTCACCCCCGCGGGGACCGAGGAACGCACAGCCTTCGCGAGTGCCTCCATGTCCGTGTCGGTCCCCTGCGGCATGACCCGGATGAGCACCGCGACCTGACCCATCGCACTCCCTACGGACCCTCGAAACCGCACTTCGGACAGTGGTAGGGGACGCTCTGGTCCCGGCACCGCGCGCACCGCCCAATCGTGATCTCGCCGCAGTTCGGGCAGAGGAATTGAGTCGCTCCCTTCGCCGGAACGGCGCGCCCGCACGAGCTGCATCGCAGTTCGATCCGGGCCTGCATCGGAACCTATGCGGGGGCGCTCATCGGCGCGTCGCGCCTCGCCGGCGCGCGGCCACCCGGGTGGCGAATATAAAGAGTACCCCGAAGAACGCGACCGCACCCACGACGTACCACAACGTGTAGTTCGGCGCGGCCGAACTCACATAGAACGACGTCGAGTAGGTGGTGAGGCCGTTCGCGAACCGCACGAGCCCGTGCTCGTTCGCAAGGGAGATCGAAAAGGTGTGCTCCCCCGGAGACAGCCCGAGGGTCGGGTAGCGGAACGATAGGTTGTACGCCTGGTCGGGCGTCAGGGTCGGCACCTTCACCGTCCCGATCGGCGAGTTGTCGAGGTCAACCACGACCGGGAACGTCAGCACGGTCGCGGACGCGCCGTTGATGATCTCGACGGAGACGACGTACGGGACGACGACATAGAGCGAGTCGGTGAGGTTGATCGACTGATTCTCCTTATGATAGACCGACGAGATCATCACGCTGATCGTGACCTCGAGCGCGTTGGATCCGACCGAAAGCGCGACGGGGATCGCCTCGGCGCTCGTGAAGTTCGACTGGGTGGGCGTGATCGTGATCCCGGTCAGGTTCGTGGCTCTCACGGACGCATAGAAGGAGAGATTGCCGACCTTCGTGCCGTTCGCGGCGTACGCGGGGCCGCCGGTCGCGTTGATGAGGAACGTCCCGTTCCCGCCGGTCGCGAGGATCGATGGCCCGGTCACGTTGCCCGTGACGGGCGCGGTCGCCGCCGGCCGGATCGTCGCGGGTCCGGCGGGGACCGGCGCTGAGCCGAGCCCGAGACCGAGCGCGATACCGGCGAGGAGCGCGACGACGACCACCACGCCTACGAGGGGTGCGACGAGGGACCTCCGCCCGCTCATCGGCGCCTCCAGCGGCGGGTCCGCCACCACCGGTACGTGGCGAGTCCGATCGCGAGCGCGATCGCCGGTACGAACGAGAGGACCGGCACGACCCAGTCGGGAAGCAGGGGTGGGGAGCCGATCGCAGGCCCGATCACTTTCGGTGGGGTGTTCGGATGAACGGTGGCGAACGGGATGGAGATGCTGGCCGAAGCGAAGGCGCTACCGGTCGCGTTGACGACGGACGCGCCCAGCGAGACGGTGCCCGGTGGCAGGAAGACCGCGGAGGTCGCGTTAAGCGAAACCTCGAGTGTCTCGTTCTGCCCGGCCGAGAGACTGACGGAGGAGGTAGGGGTGTCCGAGGTCGTCACGATCCGCGCGGACCATCCCAGGCTCACGAGGGACGCCGAGTTGACGACGCTCAGCGCTACGGCCTCGTACGTATTCCCCGAGTCGACGACGTAGAACGGTTGCAGGACGTGGGTCGCGCCGACCTGGCTCGCGAGCGTGCTCGACGATCCGATCCCGACCCCAAACGCCGGCATCACGGAGATCGTAGGCGCGGGGCTCACCGAGCCGACCACCGTACCGTTCGCGAGCGCGAATTCGAGCGTGATCCTAGGGTGCGCGACCGCGGTCCCCGCCGGCACGTGAACGGTCACCTCGCCCGAGACGGCCGTGCCAGTGGGGCCCGGGGTTAGGGTGACGTTCGCGAAGCTGAAGTTGAAGGTCCAGTACGAAGGGGTCCCCTTCGGATAGACCGTCACCGGGGTCGTTCCCGTCGCGCGCACGGAGAAGGCGAAGCTGGCGACCCCGCCGGCCGAGCCCACGGTCGCCGTCGACGGGCCGAGCAAGGTCCCGGCCACCGCGTACGAAACCGGGTAGCTCAACGGCACGCTCACGGCAACATTCCCGCCCACCACGGCGATCGGGACCGATCCCGTGAGGTTGATCGGGTTACCATAAATCGAAGCCGAGGAGTTCGCGGTCACCCGATAGTTCCCCACGGGTACGGGGAGCGAGATGCGGGCGGTGGGAGCGAGATCCGGAAAGACGATCCGAACACCGGCGGCGTTCCGGAGGAGGATCGTCACCGGTCCGAGTCCGGAGGACAATCCCCCCGGCCCCGAAACGGAGAGCGTGGCCATCCAGGTCGGCGCGAGAGCGAGCGGGGCCGGAGAAGTCACCGAGGGGAGGGCAACTACCGTCGCGAACGTCGCCCGGCCGGCTGCCTCCCCTGAACCGTTCGCGTAGACCGAGTACGCCCCGGGAGCGACGCGGACGGAGAACGCCCCGTTCGAGAACGGGACGGTCGTCACCGAGAGACTGGGATACGGCCCGACGAGGAGCGCGGTCCCCGAGATCGGGTCCGAGATCCCCGGGCTTGTCACGGTCGCGTTGAGCCACCACGGAACGTTGACCCCGACGGTCGGTACCGAACAGGCGCCCGACGAGGCGGTCGGGGTGCACGCGGTTCCGGGAGCCACGCTGAAGTTGCGATAGACCGAGCCGTTCGGGCCGGAAGCGAGCAGCGTCGCATTCGCGAAGATCGAGTACGAGATTCCCGGAGGCAAGGTCAGGGAGAACTTGCCCGAGGACGATTGCGTCGCGGCGACGGCACCCTTTGGTCCGACGACCGAGACCGTCGTATTGAGCGGAACGACCGTCGAGCCGCTCAGGAACGTGCCCGAGAGGGTCACTCCTCCCACCGAGACGTCGAGGGTCGGCGTGATCGTCCCGTTCGATGCGACCGTGATCCGGGTGAGGTTCGTGTAGTTGGTGCCCTCCGCCGAGAACGTCGCTGTGACCGAATAGGTCCCCGGCGCGACGTAGAACCCCTTCGTGAACGCCGACCCGTTGACGACGAAGCTCCCGAGCGAGGAGGAGAGCGTGAGCGTCACGTTGGCCGGCGGGACCTTCGGAGAGAGCGAGAGAGCGCCCTTGGCGGTGATCTTCGGCACGACGATGAGCGTCAAATTCGATCGCGTCGCCCCGACGGGGATCGTCGTGGAGAGGACCGTCGGCGGCAGGTAGACCACCGTGCTGTTCGCGATCGTCGCTCGAGCGCCGACCCCGTAGAGCCCCGGCGGCGCGCCGAAGGAGAACGTCGGGCCGCCCGAGAAGGTAAGGTTCCTGGCGGTCGAGCTCTCCGCCGTCAGGTTCACCGTCACGCGGGTTCCGCTCGGCAATCCCACGACCGTGAGCTCGACCGAGACGTTGCGCAGCGAGAGCGGGAAGGTGGCGAGACGCGTGAGCGCCGTGGGGCTCACGCTACACTGGGTCGAGTTCGAGAACCCGAACGCCCCTGCGGTGATGCAGTACCCCCCGCCACCGGGGACGGTCGCGGGCGCGAGAACCGTCACCACCCCGTCGGTCCCCCCCGTCACGGGAATCGCGGCCCCGACGGCGGGGGCTGAAACGGTGACGGTCGCCCCGCTCGCCGGGAAGAGGGTTCCCTTGCCGGTGACCGACCCCACCTCGAAGTGTCCGACGGCGGTCGATCCGGGAACGATGCGGACCGGGGCGGACGTTGCGCTCAGCGAGACGGTCGTGAGACCGGTCGCAACCGAGGACGCCACGTCGCTCGAGGTACCGGTCAGGGTGAGGATCGAGTACGACCCGGCCGGAAGGAGCATCGAGAACGCTCCGGCCCCGTAGACCCACGTCTCGGCCTCCCCTCCGCCCGTGGAGTAGACAATCACCGCGGTCTCCGCGCCGTCCGCGCTCCCACCGACCACCGTCCCGTTGAGCGGGACGGCCCCACCGAGCGCGAGCGTCGCGGGCGCACTGGGAGGGAATGCACCCACGGTGAGGTCCATAACCCCGGCATAAGCGGAAGAGCCGACGTACCCGAGCGCGTAGACCGAGTAGCTCCCAGCGGGGAGGGTCGCGCTCACGGTACCGGCCGCGGAACTCGTGACGACAGTTCCGTCGGCCGTCGTGTTCCCGATGGCCTCGAGCGGATGGGAGCTCGCGTTGCCGTAGGCCGCGATCGGAGTGAACCGGACGGCGATCCCACCGGCCGGCGCGCCCGCCGCGGTGAGGGAGAGCGTGACCGTCTGCATCGGTTCGATCGTAAGATTGGTGGCGACCGATCGGCCCGGGGTTGGGATGCGGACGAGCGCGCCGGGAGAACGGTACCCCGGGACGGGCCCGGTCGCGGTCAGAGTGAAGTTGCCGGGGCCGGCGCTCGCGAGGACGTACCCCCCCGAGGCGTTCGTGAGCGTCTGTGCGACGGTCCCCGTAGCGTTGCTAAGGGTCACGGTTGATCCGGCGACCGGAGTCCCGTCCGGGTCGAGGACGGTCCCGCGGAGATAACCCGGCGAGAGCGCCGCGGTCGCGTTCGCGACCGATCCGGGCGCCGCGTAGATCGAAGCCTGGGTGTAGTTGTGTCCTCCGTAGACGACGCTGTAGTCGTACGACCCGGGGGGCACGTTCGTGAGGTCAAATGCACCGCTCGCGTCCGTGATCGCCGTTAGGCGAGCGGTTCCGTTCGCCCCCCAGAGCACGACCTGAGCTCCCGGCACGAGCGGGTCCGAGGAGGGCTCGTAGGCGGTCGAGTTGTTCGAGTTCCAGTAGACGAACCCCTGAACGGTCGCTGGGTCGAGGGCGAACGTCTCGACCCGCGGCGGGGCGTCGAGGCTCAGTCCCAGGGAATTCGGGACGGCGAAGTGTACGGTTGATAGGAGGTTGTTCCCCTGTTGCATCAGGCCGTTCTCCGATCCGGTCGTGAAGTTGAGCGTATCATTGCCCGGCGGGAGGACGAGAGAGAACGAGCCGTCCGCGGCGGTGTGGGTCGTCATGTGCGGAATCCCCCAGCCGTCGTCAACGGTCACCTGGACGCCGGGAACCGGCCGACCGTTCGGAAGCGTGAGGGTGCCGAGGAGAGTCTGGCCCGGATAGTACTCGAGGAACGTCTCGCCGCCGCTGAAGTACGCCCCGGCCGTGGTGTCGGCGGTTCCGTGGTCCGTCTTCGCGTTCGACACGGCGGTCGGGAGGTTCTCGGCGGAGAAGCACGCCGCGCCGCTGGTGGCGTTCGGCCTGGGGCAGTAGTACGCCGTACGGTAGACGACCTCGAAATGCTGCAACATCCACGCCGGCATCAACGGAGCGCTGAGGACCTGGGTCGTTCCCTCCAGACCCGGGATGCCGGGGCCGAGCCCGGCGTCCGTCCCGTTGTACCCGATGTAGGTATGGTAGATCATCGAGTTGTAGAACGGTGCGAAATAATTGATGTTGTAATTCACCGCGGCGACGTTCGAGGGGACGTCGCCGAGGGGGTAGGTGTTCCCGTTAGACCCGGTGACGGTGACATTGAAAAACGTCGTCGGGACCCCCGCGGAATCGACGACGTGTCCGGTGAGATCGACCGGCGCGTAGTAGATCCCGGTGTCCGTCCCCGAGAACGGGAAGAGACGGCTGTCGGCGAGGGCGTACCCGATCGACCATCCCGTGTACGCCTGGAGATCGTTGTAGACCTTCGCGACGCCCGAGAGGGGGAGCGACGTCGCGAGGAAGTATTCCATCGCGATGTACATCGCATTCGCGTCCGTGAGCGTCCTCGGGTTCACGGGAAGGTAGAGTTGCGGATTCGATACGACGAGCGAGTAGTCGTTGCTCACGTTGACGAGGAGGTTGTGCAGTTCGGTGACGTTCAGCCCGTCGCTCGCGAGGATCCGGTTCAGGGCCCTAGGGAGGTACGGCTGGTGCGACACCTGCTGCTCGGAAGTGAGCAGCGTCGTGGCGAGAACCCCGATCGCCTGGGACTCGTTCTGCGCGAGGAGGAACTGCCCGGCCGGATCGATCCCGTCCTGGAAATTATCCGCGACGCTGGGATGATTGCCCTGATCGATCGTCTGGAAACCGTAATCCCACCAGCTCACCACCGCCGGACGTTGCGCCGGAGGTAAATTCGGATCCCGCGTCGCGAGCCAGTTGTAGCCGGCGCTGTCGTACTGGTTTGAGGTGTCGATCGACGAACCCGCGGCGCCGAAGTAGTAGGAGGTCGGGTTCGTGGTATTGAGCTGCAGCCAGGGTGGGAGGGTTGTCGCGACCTGCTCGGCGAAGGTGCTCTTCGTGTTCCCAGGGATCCCAGCATCGATCGCGATCCAGATGTTGGGGAGGATGAGCCCGACGACGAGCGCCATGACGAGGACGTGGCGCGCCTTGAACGCACGACGGAAGGCGGCGAACTGGCTCCGGCGGTCGGCGAGCGATACGGTGGTCCGGCGGAGCTCGGGGTAGCCCCCGACATCCAGCGCCCGGCGGATCGCCTCGGCAGGAAGAAGGGCGAAGATCGGCGAGCCGACCATGAAGAACTTCGTCGCCGAGATCGGGAGGTAGATCGAGACGATGGAGAAGACGACGAAGACGATGTGGTACCGCTTGAACCGTCCGCGGACGAGCTGGTAGAGGAAGAGGGCGATCCCGACGAACGCGAGGAAGAAGGTCACGATCCCGTATCCGATGACCAGCGCATCGATCGAGGGCGCCTGAGCCTCGGCGACCGTCGAGTAGACGAGCGTTTTGACGAAGTAGCCCTGCCCCGTGACCAGGGTCGTGAAGAGACCGTGGTTCACGAGCGCAAGGGCGCCCACCCCGGCGAGCACGATCCCTACGAGGACCGGGATCGAGACGACCCAGGGGAGGTCCCGCATCAGGAGAAACGGGAGCAGGATCACTAGGACGCCAAAGAACACGATCGCCTGGAGTAGGAAGTACGTCTCGAACCCCGGTGCGGTGAGCGAACCGTACTGGGTGAGGTAGTACGGCATCTCCATCGGGAACGCGACGAGCCCGACGATCCAGGTCGAGGCGTAGAGGCCGAAGGAGTCGACATGGCGGATCCGCTCGGCGAACATCGCGACGAGCACGGAGACGCCGATGACGACGACGTCCATCGTGTAGCCTTGCCAGGTGAGCGCGAGGGCGCCGAGGCACACCCCGGTGAAGACTGCCCACTTCACCGCCGTCCGCTCGGTCCTGAGGAAGGCACGCAGCCCGGGCCAGTACTGCCGGGGATGGCGATAGCTCTCGATCCACCGACGGCTCCCGACCGCCTTGACCGTTCGGAGATAGGCGTAGATCGTGACCAGAACGAAGAACGTGTAGAACGAAAGGTAGTCCGCGTATCCGAAGGTCGAGGAGTCGATGTTCGCACTGAGCAACGGGAAGATGACGGCCGCGATCAGCCCGACGCGCCGGTTCGCGACCTCCCGGCCGATGAGGTAGACCGGCACGACCCCGAGCGCCGCCCAGAGGGGCGACTGGAGGTCGAGGAACCATGATCCCGCAACATTGGGGTTCCCCCCGAAGAACGGGGCGAAGACGAGCCCGAGGATCGCGTTCATCCAGTCGAACAGCGGCTCCCGGGGGTTCGTCGAGCCGACGGGGTAGTGGAGCAGCGGGTCGTGGATGAGGTTCGTGTGATTGAGGATGATGTAGGTCATCACCCGCGAGTGGTAGTACGAGTCCGAACCGCCGGCGTAGCTGTAGAGCGACCCGTACTGGGCAATGATCGGGTACGCCCAGATCGTACGAATCGCGAAGGAAACCCCGATGGCGGAAAGGAGGATGGCGATGGTCCAGCCATGACGGTGCCACCACCCGGTTTGGGACCCTTCCATGCGGTGACGCTCTCCCGTAAAGCGGCGCGCGAGACCGAGGGGCACTATAAATAGCCTGCTGCGCGATTTCCGTCAGAAGCGCGGGACCGGTCCTGGACCGGGTCGGGTCCGCGCGGCAAGACGGTCCGGAACGAGGAGTTCAGCCCGGGGCCCGGAATCGGTAGAACACCCGACCGTCGCCCACATCGTACGGTTCGACCCGGACCTTCTCGCCGATACGCAGGGCGTTCCACGGCCGGCCCTCAATGCGGCCAAAGAGGCGTAGGGGAACGCCGGTGAGATCGACGAGCCCTACGGCGAACGGGACCTCTTCCTCCATCCCGAGCGGAGCTCCGCCGAGTACGGCGCTGAAGGCGAAGATTCGCCCTTCCTCGGGGAGGTCAATCCACTCGAGCTCTTCGGTGTGGCACTTCGGGCAGGCCGTTCGCGGCGGCCAGTGGATCGCCCCGTCCCGGGGACAGCGAGTGGTCGAAAGGCGGCCTTCCCGGAGCCGCTGGTAGAACCGGGAGAGGCGCGTCTCCTTCTCTCCCTCGAGGGGGAAGAAGTCCAATAGGAACGGCCGTTTCTCGACTGGCCGGGGGCGCGTCGCTTCGGGTTGCTGCGCCGGCGCGGGGATCGGCGGCGGTGGCGCCGCCATCTCCGCGGAGGAGCGTCGGGTCCGAGGACGGTCGCTCATCGCGGCCCCCCGGCCTGGTAGATCATCACGGAGTGGACGTTGGCACTCCCTGAGAGGTTGTGGACGAGCGCCCATTCGGGGTCGGGCGCCTGACGCGCGGCGGGGACCGAGTGCGCGAACTGCTGGTAGACCTCGACCGCCTGGGCAATACCGGTCGCTCCGAGTGGGTGACCGCATCCCAGGAGCCCCCCGCGAGGATTGACGACGAGGTCGCCTCCGACCTCGCCGCGCCCGTCGGCGGCGAACTTCCCCCCCGCACCCTCCGGACAGAGACCGAGGGCCTCGTACTCGACGAGCTCAGAGATAGTGAAGCAATCGTGGATCTCGGCGAGGTCGAGGTCTTGGACCCCGATCTTCGCGCGCGAGAGGGCCTCGCGCGCGGCGTGCTTCAGGCCCACCCAGTCGGTGAGGGATCCCGCGTTCGCGAGATTGTGGAAGTCGGAGTACTGGCCCGAGCCGCGGATCCACGCGGGCGTGGAAGTGAACCGGCGGACCGACTCCTCCGCCGCGAGGACGACCGCAGCCGCCCCGTCGGTCATCGACGAGCAGTCGCCGAGGCGGAGCGGGGGGGCGACGAGCGGGAGGCGCAGGAGCTTGTCGCGCGGGAACGTCTTCTCGTAGAACTGGGCGTGGGGATTCGTGTTGGCGAACCGGTGATTCTTCTCGGAGACCGCGGCGAGCTGCTCCTCGGTGGTGCCGTATTCCAGCATATGGCGCTGGGCGACCATCGCGAAGAACGGAGGGGCTGTCGCTCCGTGGGGGCCGTCCCACAGGCGGTCCAACACGCACCCCATCGCCGAGTTCGCCTCGGCCATCGACGGGAGGTTCATCTTCTCGATTCCCACGGCGACCGCAACGTCGGAAAGGCCAGCGGCGATCGCGGCGTACGCCGAGCGGATCGCCGATTGGCCAGAAGCACACGCGAGCTCCGTCCGCTGAAGGATCCGAGTCGGCCGGAGACCCATCTGCTCCGCGGCGAGTGGGGCGACATGGGATTGGAACGCGAACCGTTCGGGCTCGGCCGCCCCGACAAAGAGCGAGTCGACCTCCTCGCTCCGTAGCTCGGGGACCGCGCGGAAGAGAGCCGCGCCGATCTCCTGCGCGAGCTCCGACCAAGTCGCGGCCCGCACGCCGAAGCGGACCGTGGTGCCGCCGACGACCGCGACCGAGCGCGGAGTCATGTTGGCTCCGAGCGAATCGCTTCGGCGACCCGGTCCCCCGCCCCGCTCGTCGACACCGTGCCGCCCTGATCGTAGGTCCGAGCCGTTCCGGCGGCCAGGACTTTCGCGATGGCCCGCTCGAGCCGGTCGGCTTGGGACACGAGCCGACCATCCTGGTGACGCTCGGCGAGCCAGCGGAGCATCTGCTCGATGGCCAGGAACGTCGCGAACGGGTTGACTTGGTTCTTCCCGGCGTATTTTGGGGCGCTGCCGTGGACCGGCTCGAACATCGCGTGGTCGGTCCCGATGTTCCCGCCCGCCGCGAATCCCATCCCACCCTGAAGGACGGCGGCGAGGTCGGTGATGATGTCGCCCATCATGTTCGTCGCCACGACCACGTCGTAGTGCTCCGGGTTGCGGACGAGCCACTGGGTGAAGGCATCGACATAGGCGTAGTCCCGCTCGACCTCGGGGTACTCCGACCCGATCCGGTCGAACGTCTCGCGGAAGAATCGACACCCTTCCAAGACGTTCGATTTATCGACGCACGTCAGGCGGCGGTGCCCATCCTCCGGTGCGCCTCGAGTCCGCCGACGCGCGACCTCGAACGCGTAGTGGATCACCCTCTCGGAGCCCTTGCGGGTGATGACCCGAGTGTCGATCGCGACCTCCGTGGCGTCGGCGCGCCGTAGCCGTCCGCGCGCCGGCGTGTACAGCCCCTCGGTATTCTCACGGACGATGACGAGGTCGACGTTCTTCGGGGACCAGACCTCCCGGTACGATCCGCTGATCCGGTGGCGGACGCCGGCGTAGAGCTTGCACGGCCGAACGTTGGCGTAGAGGTCGAGTCCTTCGCGCAAGCCGAGGACCAGCGCCCGACCGGCGAGGTCGCCGTTCGGCAGGGATGCCCCTGGCCAGCCGACCGCGCCGACCAGCACCGCGTCCGCCTCTCGCGCGGCCTGCGCCCCCTCGGGGTCCCACTCGCGGCCTGTCCGGAGGTAATACTCCCCGCCCCCGGGATAGGTGGTGAGGTGCCAGGGGGCGGGCCCCCCGTCCGCGAGGGCAGCGAGGATCTTTTCGCCCTCCCGGACCACTTCGGGTCCGGTCCCGTCGCCGGGGAACGCCGCCACTTGGTACCCGGCCTCCTTCATGAGGGGGCCCCCGCGGCGTGACGACGCGCCTCGAGGTCCCGGCGAACCTTCTCGACGAGGCCGCCCGCGTCCAGGAGCTCGAGAAGGTGGGGAGGAAGCGGGGGGAACTCGACCAACCGACCGGTCCGGACGTTCGTGACCCGACCGGCGCGCATCTCGATTCGGGCCGGGTCACCCATCTCGAAGATTGCTCGGACCCCGCGCGCTTCGATCGCGGGAATCCCGAGGTTGATTGCGTTGCGGAAGAAGATCCGGGCGAACGAGTCGGCGACAACCGCTCCAACGCCGATCGCCCGCATCGCCTGGGGCGCATGCTCGCGGCTCGAACCGGATCCGAAATTCTCGTCGGCGACGATGATGTCGCCGGCTTTCGCCCCCTTCGCGAACTCCGGCAGCGCGATCTCGAAGACGTGCTTTTTCAGCTCTTCCGGATCGATGATCGTGAGATACTTGCCCGAGATGATCTGGTCGGTGTCGACGTCCCTGCCGAGCGTCCAGACCCGGCCCTCGATGACCTCGTGCACGCCCTAGCCCTCCTAGAGCATCTCCCGCGGGTCGGAGATCTCCCCGCGGATCGCCGTCGCGACGACCGCCGCCGGCGACATCAGGTAGATTCGCGCCTCCTTCGCCCCCATCCGACCGGGGAAGTTCCGGTTCGACGAGGAGGCGCAGACCTCATCGGGCGCGAGAATCCCCATGTTCCCCCCGAAGCAGGCGGAGCAGCTCGAGTTGGTGAAGACTGCGCCGGCTTCGGTGAACGTTTCGATAATTCCCTCGCGTAAACACTGCTCGTAGATCTTGGTGGAGGCCGGCGAAACGATGAACCGCACGCCGGGCGCGACCTTCTGGTCCTTCATCAGTGCAGCGCCTTCACGCAGGTCCTCAATCCGGGCGTTCGTGCACGAGCCGAGGAACGCCTGGTCGATTTTCACGTGCTCCCGAACGACGTCCGGAAGCGGGCGGACATTGTCCGGCGAGTACGGGCACGCGACCATGGGAGGCATCCCGTCCACGTCGACGTCGACCGACCGCTCGTACTGTGCGTCCGGGTCTGGTGCCAGTGGGTGCATGGCGTGCTTCGCGATCGGCGCCAGGTAGTCGAAGGTCGCCGAGTCCGGGGCGACCATCCCCGTCTTGGCGCCCATCTCGGTCGTCATGTTGCAAATCGTGAACCGCTCGGGCATCGATAGGCGGCGGACCGTCGGGCCCGAGAACTCGACCGACCGATAGGTCGCGCCGGTCGTCCGGATCTCGCCCAGAACCCGGAGGACGAGGTCCTTCGCGGTGACGCCCTTGCCGAACTCGCCCCGAACCCGGATCTCGAGCGAGGTGGGGACCTTGAGCCAGAGGCGACCAAGCGCGAGCACCGCAGCCATCTCGGTTGGTCCGATGCCGGTGGCGACCGCCCCCATCGCCCCGAGCATGTTGGTGTGCGAATCGGTGCCGACCGCGAGATCGCCCGGAACGACCCAGCCGTTCTCGGCCAGGATCTGGTGGCAGATCCCGTGCTGACCCACGTCATAGAAGTGCGAGAGTCCGGTCTCGGCGGCGAACTTCCGTAGGATCCGGTGGAGGACCGCCGCGCCCTCGGTCGACGCCGGAACCCAGTGATCGATCGCGATGACGACGCGGTCCGGGTCCCAGACGCGGTCGGCTCCCATCTGATGGAAGGGCGCGACCGTCTGCGCCCCCTGTTCGTGCATCATGGCAAGGTCGACCTGGCCCTCGACGATCTGCCCCGGGACGACGCGGTCGAGGCCCGAGGCGCGCGCGAGGATCTTTTCGACGAGCGTCGCACCGTGACCGTTCGCGCCTGTCATGCGCTCACCGCCCGAATCCCTACCGCATCGACCATCGCCCAGAACACCTCATCGGAGATCCCCGGATGCTCGAAGAGGGCCCGGTAGTCCCTCAGGAAGATTCGGAGATCTTCCTTGGAACGCGACTCGGCTTCCGATTTGACCCGGCGGAGCAGCTCTAGAAGGAGGGTGTCGGGCGCGACGATCCCTCGCTCTTTTAGCTTCTCCACGAGGGCCGCCTTGCCTGTGTGCTTTCCGAGGATCATCTGCCGGCGTCGGCCGACGACCTCTGGCTGTATCGGCTCGTAGGTGAGCGTGTGGGCGAGGATTCCGTGCGTATGGATCCCCGCTTCGTGGGAGAAGGCATTGTACCCGACCAAGGCCTTGTTCGCGGCGACCGGGACGCCCGAGAGTTCCTCGACGCGTCGCGAGATCTCGTGGATTCGCTCGGTCCGGACGCCGGTGCGAACCCCGTAGAGCGACTCGAGGGTCAGGACGACCTCCTCGAACGAGGCGTTCCCGGACCGCTCCCCGAGGCCGTTCACGCAGGTCTGGGGCGCCCGGGCCCCGCACTCGACCGCGGTGAGGGTGTTCGCGGTCGCGAGGCCGAAGTCGTTGTGGCAGTGGACCGAGAGGTCCTTCGGGCGGACGCGCCGACGGAACTCGAGCAGGAACCACCGGAAGGTAAGGGGGGTCATGACCCCGACTGTGTCGGCGACCACGAGCCGGTCGGCGCCCGCCGCCTGGACATCCCGGTAGAGCCGCTCGACAAAATCGAACGGGGCGCGGACGGTGTCCTCGGTGACGAACGCCACGTGGAGCCCCGCCTCCTTCGCCCGCCGGACGGACCGGATCGCGGCCGCACGGACCTCGTCCTGGCTCATCCGGAGCTTGAACTTCAGATGGACATGACTCGCGGCGACAAAGATCGCAATATGCGTCGCTCCGCTTGCGATCACGGCCTCCACGTCCGCTGGAACGGTGCGGGCCGCGGCCAAGATCTTCGCGCTGAGGCCGGCGGCGGCGACTGTGCGAACCGCGCGCGCCTCCTCTTCCGAGACGACCGGTATGCCCGCGTTGATTACGTCGACACCGGCGTCCGAAAGCATCGTGGCGATCTCCAGCTTCTCCTCAGGGGTGAAGTGGACCCCCGGCGTCTGCTCTCCATCCCGGAGCGTCTCGTCCCAGATGACCAGCGAGCGGGGGATTCGCCGGTCAGAAGCGGTCTCCCCGTGGTAGTCCTCGACGAGCCGGGGCTCGACCATCCAAGTTCTACTCGCGCCGCTCCATTTACGTTTGTCGCGCGCGAAAAATACGCGCGCCGACTCGCCTGCGTCACTCGGCGGCGCACGGCGAAACGACCGCTTAAATAGCCACCCGACCTGAAACGAATCACAAACCGGCATTGACCGACGGCTGAGGCAACCATGACCACGCCCGCTACCCGCAGCGTACCCCTCGTCGAGACTACCGGTCCCGGCGAATCGCGTCCTCCGATGGAGCTCGCTGACCTGAGCGTCATGATCGGCGGGCAGGGCGGGGACGGTACGCTCACGGTTTCGGATCTTCTCGGCCGCTACTTCCTGAGGCGGGGACTGTACGTCTACACCTCTCGTAACGTCCTCTCCCGGATCCGCGGCGGACACGCCGACGCCTCCGTGAGGGCCAGCCGGGACCCGATCGCCGCGGTGAAATCGCAGGTCGACCTTCTGGTCGCCTTCGACAGCGAGGCGGCCGAGATGGGCCGCGCCGAACTCGCGCCCCACGGGTTCATCGTATACGACTCCACTACGTTCCATCTCGATCTTCCGAACTCGGCAGGGTTCCCGTTTGCCACGCTCGTCGGGGGCCCGCTGGGCCAGCCGATCTTCAAGAACACAGCGGCGTACGGCGCCGTCTCGGTGCTCCTCGGTTTCGACGCCGAGATGACCCGCGAGGTTATCCAGGAGCGGTTCCGTAGGCGGGGCGGCGAAGCGCTCGAGAAGAACCTGAAGGCGCTCGAGATCGGTCGTAACGCGGCCCTCGAGGCCGGGGGGATGGCGAATCGCTATTCGGTCGCGGCAGGCGACGCGCACGACCAGATCTTGACAACCGGCAATCAGGCGGTCGCCCTGGGCTTCGTCGTCGGCGGAGGGCGGTTCTTCGCCGGGTACCCCATCACTCCGGCCACGGAGATCATGGAGTACCTGCAGCGGTATCTGCCGCCGCTCGGGGGGGTGGTGCGCCAGGCGGAAGACGAACTCGCGGCGATCAACATGGTCATCGGCGCCTCCTATGCCGGGGCGCGCGTACTCACTTCGACGAGCGGCCCCGGCCTCGGCCTGATGACCGAGGGGATCGGCCACGCGGCGACCGCGGAGGTCCCCGTCGTGGTCGCGGACTGCCAGCGAGTAGGTCCGTCTACCGGACAACCGACCCGTAACGAACAGTCCGATCTCGCTCACCTCGCCCATCTTGGACACGGGGACTTCCCCCGTTTCATCGTCGCTCCCTCGACCCCCGAGGATTGCTTCGAGCTCACGATTGAGGCGCTCAATCTCGCGGAACGCTGGCGGGTCCCCGTGATCCTCCTCCTCGATCAGGCGCTCTGTCAGAATACCGCTACGAGCCGCCGGTTCGACCTCTCGAAGGTCGAGATCGATCGCGGCAAGCGCATTACCGCCGAAACCGCGGCGACCCTCGCGCACTACAAGGTCTACGAGTTTACCGACGACGGTGTCAGCCCGTTCGCGCCGCCGGGCACCCCGGGGCTGTGGTCCGAGGTCACCGGCAACGAACACGACGAGTGGGGCCACGTGTCGGTGAATCCGGCAAATCGGGTCCGTCAGATGAAGAAGCGGATGGAGAAGATGGTGAAGGCCCGGGACGAGCTCCCGCCGGCGCGTCTCTTCGGCCCGTCGGACGCCAAGATCGGCTTCCTCGGATTCGGTGGGACGTCCGGCCCGATCCTCGAGGCAATGCGGCTCATGGAGAAGCGTGGGATCCCAACGCGATACTTCCAGGCGCGGACCCTCTACCCCGTCCCGGTACACGAGCTCGACCCGTTCTTGAAGTCGGTCGAAGTGGCGTACGTGGTCGAGCAGAACTACTCCGGCCAATTCGCCCGCCTCATCCGCGAGGCTCTTCCCTGGCATTACGAGAAGCTTCGTTCGGTGCTCAAGTACGACGGGTACCCCTTCCGCGCCCCGCAGATCCTCGCGGAAGTCCGGGAACTCGCGAACGCCTTCCGCGCCCCACCGATCCTCCCCGATGGTCCGGAGGTGGTAGACGGATGACCCAATCCGCGAAACCGGTCGCCCCGATCTGGTGCCCGGGGTGCGGGGACTTCAGCGTCCTCGCCGCCGTGAAGCGTGCGGCGGCGAACGTCGGCATCCCCGTCTACGAGCTCGTCCTGGTCGGAGGGATCGGGTGCTCCGGCTCGATCCACAACTTCATCGAGGTCAACGGGCTTCATGCCCTCCACGGTCGGCTGCTCGCCCAGGCGGTCGGCGTGAAGCTCTCGAACCCCTCCCTCACCGTGGTTGCGGCCGGCGGCGACGGGGACGGTTACGCGATCGGGATGGGCCATTTCATGCACGCGTTCAAGAAGAACGCGTCCATCCTCTACATCGTGATGAACAACGAGACCTACGGTCTCACGAAGGGCCAGGCGTCCCCGACGAGCCAGATCGGCTTCGAGGGGAACGTCGAGCCACCGTTCCATGCCGTGCTCGCGGCGCTCTCCATTCCCGCGCCGAACTTCATCGCGCGGACGTTCTCCGGCGACCCCAAGGGGATGACCGCCATCCTCGAGGAAGCGCTCCGGTTCAACCGCGAGGGCCGTGGTTTCGCCTTCGTGGAGGATCTCTCCCCGTGCGTCACGTACAACGACACGTACAAGCTCTGGCGGGAGAAGGTCCTCGATGTTTCCAAGCTTCCGGATTACGATCCGACGAACCGCAATACGATGTTCCGACTGGTCTACGAGGCGCTCGACCAAGGCCGGGTGCCGATCGGCGTCATGCACCGGCCGAAGGAGTCCGGACCGAACGGTCTCGAGCAGAAGCTCGTCGGCGCGCACCCGGGACCGGCGCAGGCGGATATCGGGCTCTCGGCAAACCTTGGCGCTTACCAGAAGCTGATCGGCAGCCTGGCCTAGCCCGCCGGCCCACGGCCGCGTCTACCGGCCCCAAGGGATCCGGGGAGATGTGGATCGGCATCGACGACACCGATAGCCCCCAGGGCGGGTGCACCACGTGGGTCCTGACGGAGCTCCTCGCGCTCGCCCGTGATCGCGGCGTGGACCTCATTGGCGAGCCACGTCTCGTCCGCCTGAATCCGAACATCCCTTGGAAGACCCGCGGTAACGCGGCCCTCTCCGCGCGGTTCGGACGCGGGACGGGCCGGCGGCGACTGATTGGCGCAGTCGAGGGTCGACCGATCTGGTCATACTCGGGAGGTCGCCCAGTCCCATCCCCCGAGGCGGAGCGGTTCCGGTTGGCCGCATGGAATCGGGTCCAGGATCGTGCGCGAACCGAGAAGGGGACCGACCCGGCGATTGTCGCGAGCCCCCGACCGCTTCCCGCCCTGCTGTACTGGCGAGCAGTCCGGGAGGTCGTTCCCGTCGAGGCGGCCCTGGAGGCGCTGAGAGCGGCAGGCGCCTGGTGGCGCGTTAGGGAGGACCCGAGGGGGCTCGTCGGCGCGGCGGCATCGATCGCCTGGCCCGGATCGCACAGGACCTGGGAGCTCACGTCCTACCGCTCGCCCAGCCGGTGGGGAACGCCGAGGTTGGTCGACGCTAGGAGCGTCCGCGACGCGGCCCGTCGTCACTCGCGTCTGTTCCTTTGCCACGATCCGCGGACCCGACGCCTGCTCGTGACCCCGCACACCCCCTGTCCAATCCTGTTCGGATTGCGGTCGACGGATCCCATCCAAGCGCTCGCGGCCCGGCACGAGGTCCGTTCCGAACCTGTGGACCGCTGGGTGCTCTTCCGGACCAACCAGGCCACCGGGGATCACCTTCGGCCCGCGCGATGGTCGGACCTCCGCCCGTACACTTCGGGCCGGATCGAGGCAACGGTACGCGGTTTGCCCCGGGTCCTTCCCGGGGGCCACGTCCAGCTATGCGTAAACGACTCCGTAGGTAATCCGATCGACTGCATCGCCTTCGAACCGACGAAGACTCTCCCCCGGCTCGCCCGGTGGTTGGTCCCGGGAGACCGGCTGCTCCTGGGTGGGAGCCGCGCACAGGACCCCACGTTCCGGCTCGAGACTATTCGCATCCGGCGACTCGTCCCCCGGTTCGGCGTGCCTCACCCGCCTTTTTGCTCGGCGTGTGGCCGGCGGACGCGGTCGATGGGACAAAGCCGGGGGTATCGGTGCCAGTCCTGCCACCGGCGGTGGCCCCCCGAAGCTGCCGTACGCGTTCGGCTCCCGTCGCCCCGCCTGCCCCGAGAGGTCCATCCCACCCCGTCCGCCCGGCGGCATCTGCACCCGCTCGCCCCCGAACCGTAGGCCTTCCTTGATGCACAAGGGCTTTTGAGCCCCCGCGTCGCATCTTCAATCGGGGAGTCGTCCCATGACGCAGGGTCGCCCAATCGCTCGTGACCTCGCATGCATGGCCGTCTCCGGTCGAACCACCGACGGAGGGAGACCGTGGTGAGCTGCCCCGCCTGTGGCGAGGAGGTGGGGGACGACCTCCGACAGTGCCCCCGGTGCCATCTACCGAGCACGCTCTTCAGCGCGGTCCGCGACGCGGCCGGGACCGGTCCGTCGACCTCCACCTACCTTCGGACGATCGGTGAGTTGCTCTCAACCGTCGAGCACGAGCCTCCCGCAGTCATCGCCGAGGCGCCGACGGCCGGACGGCTCGGGCAGGCCGCCCGGTTCCCCTCTCTGCGCGCCGCCGCCCTGGCTCCGATCCCTTCCCTCCGGGCCCCACCCCCAGTCGAGCCGTTCCGAGACCTTCCTGTCCTTCCGACCGGCGCGCCGTTCGCCGAAACGCGCAAGCGTCTCGACGAGTACTTCCTGCTCGGTCGACGGCTTGGGCTCGATTTCACCGACTTCGAGCGGCGATTCGGCGCCGCGAATCTGAGCGACGACCTCGCCTCACTGGACGTCCTCGTCCGCGAGATGTTCGTTCACCTGGTGAGCGTCCTCGCCGAGGAGTTCGAGTCGGCGCTGGCCCGCCGGAACGAGCTCGCCCAGCTGATCTCTACCCGCAGCGCGGACGTGGAGTTCGATGCGATCCGCCGCGCCATCGCGATCGGGGATCTCGCCGGGGCCCAGCGTCGACTGGTCCACGTCCGGGATGAATTGATGCGGGTGGAGGAGGAGTGGGAGGTCGGTCGGATCCTCGTGACGGAGTGCGACCTCCTGGCGGAGACCCTCCGCGACCTCGGCGGCGACCCGACTCCCGCCCTCGGCCCGCTCGATGAGGGGCGGAAGTGCTTCCGGGAAGGTCGGCGTCCCGAGGCGGAGCGCCTCCTCGCCCACTCGGCGATCGCGCTCTGGACGCTGATCGAGCCGCGGTTCCTCGACGAGCTCAAACGGTTGCGGGACCGGATGCTGGAGGTCCGTCAATCCGGGGGCGAGGTCGCCCCCGCGCTGCACTCCCTGCGCGAGGTCGCCGCCGAGCTGCGCCAGCGCAACTTCGGAGGAGCGATCCTGGCCTACCGCAATCTGAAGGGGTATCTCGACCGGGTCTACCTTCCTGAGCCGACCCCCTCGGCCGAGGCCGTGCCCTCGGGGCGTCCCGTTCCTTCCGCGTGAACAATTAAGAACTCGCACTAGGTGGCGCGGGCGTGACCTTCACTCCCCTACGCGGATTCCGCGACTATCCCCCGCCGGAAGCAGGGGCGCGTTCGGAGATCCGTCGTCGGATACGCCTCGCCGCGCGCCGTGCCGGGTTCACCGAGCTCGAGACCCCCGCTGTCGAGAGCTTCGAGCTCTATCAGGTGAAGAGCGGGGAGGAGATCGCGAAGCAGACCTGGACGTTCACCGACAAGGGGGGACGCCCGGTCGCGCTCGCGTCGGAGACGACGCCGTCTGTCGTTCGGGTCTTCGTTGATCGGGCCCGGTCGGAGCCGCTTCCCGCGAAGTGGCTCACGATCGCAAAGACTTGGCGGTACGAGGAACCTCAGGTCGGGGCCGGTCGGACACGCGAGTTCACGCAGTTCAACCTCGACATCTTCGGTGTCACGGGCGTCGAGGCGGACGCAGACCTACTCGCGGCTGCTTCGCTCGTACTCGACGAGGTCGGCGCCGCCGGGCTCTACGCCATCCGCATCAACGACCGCGCGGTCGCCGAGGGACTAGGGCGGCTCTATGGCGCGGCCGACCTCGACCGGTTCTTCCAGGCGGTCGACCGGTTCCGCAAGACCTCCGCCAGTGACTTCGCCTCCGCTCTCGCGCTCGCCGGCGTGGGGCCGACCGGCGCCCGGGAACTTGCCGGGCAGTTCACCGAGGTCGGGGCCGGGCTCGCGCCCCAAGCCGCCGAGGCGTTCCTCGGCCGCTGGGTCGACCGAGGGCTCGACCTCGCCGCTCGCAAGGGGGTCGAGCGTCTGCGCCGCCTCCTCGCGCTGCTCGACGCCGCGGGTCTCGCCGACCGGGTCCGCTTCGACCCGACCGTCGTCCGAGGGCTCGCGTACTACACATCGACGGTCTTCGAGGCGTTCGCCCGTACCGGCGACTCCCGGTCCGTATTCGGGGGGGGACGGTACGACCATCTCGTGGAGCTGTTCGGGGGTCCCCCGACTCCGGTCACCGGTCTTGCGATCGGCGACCAGACGCTCGAATTATTGCTCCGCGGAGCCGGCCGCTGGCCCGAGGGCGAACCGCCCCTCGACACCTACGTGGTGGCGGTCGACTCGGCCCAGATACCCGAGGCGTTCGCGATCGTCTCGGAGCTCCGTCGCGCAGGGGTGAGCGCGGACTGCGACCCGCTCGCCCGCTCGATGTCCCGCCAGCTCAAGGAGGCCGCCCGGCGCCGCTGCCGTCGTGCCCTCCTCGTGGGACTGAAGGAGGCGACCCCGGGTGCGGTTGTCGAACGTGATCTCGCGACGGGTGCGCAGCGTGAACTCGCTCGGGATGCGCTGGCACGATCGGCGTGATCGATTCGAAGGTGTCCCCGTCCCACAGTAGGATTCCGTCGGGGGAGACCGCGCCGTCGACGTAGCCGTACCAGTAGACGACCGCCCCTTCCCCGAAGAGCTGGGTGTAGGGCCCGAGCTGACGCTTCAGGTTCTTGCGGAGCTCGACGTCATCCCCGAAGTTCGCCTTCGACTCGATCCACTTCAGCTTCTGGCCGTAGAAGATGATCGGTTCGTCCAGGAGCGCGTCCGGAGTCTTCGCGTACTTCCCGCGGAGGTCCTTCTCGGTGCGGTACCCGATCCCGTGTTTTTCGAGCCAGTGCTGGAGGCGCTCCTCGCCGCGTCGGCCCCTTTCGCGCTGGAGTTCCATCCCTCGCGGAGAGTAAATGAGGTCCGACTCGAGGAGCTCCGCGACCTCCTTGCGCAGGCGTGCGTCGGGCGCGGTCTCGGGGTGGAGGAACGTCTGCCAGACCTTCTTGCGGGGGATGCCGAGCTCCCCGAGCATCTGCTGGCCCATCAGCACCGGGGGGAACTTCCACTCGCGCGCGATGTCGAGGATCGACCGACCCCGTCGCCACTGATGGACGAGGCGGGGGACCTGGCGCTTGACGACGTAGAAACGACGGGTCGCGTCCCGCGTTACTCGGTGGGTATGGATGACGAAGAGGAGCTCCTCGTCCCGATGCTCCTCGTGCGCGATGTGGTGGACGTCCTCGTAGGTGGCGAGGGCGTCGTAGAGTCGCTGGTAGGTGGGCCGATCCATGCGCGAGACTCCTTGGCGAAGGTTACACGGCCCAGCGCCCGAGGCGTATAAGGTGCTCCGCGGGGGCCGCGGGACGATGGGAGAAAAGAGGGCGCTCAGTCACGCCAGTCGATCCCGACCGTTCGGAGTCCGATCTTCGGGATCGGGGGCAGACGGCGCTTGTGCCGGTACCGTTGCACCCGATCGGCCACCTCGTGGACCCGGGAAATCGGAAGGCCGGTCGCCTCGGAGATCTCGGTCTCCGAGCGGAGCTGCTCGAGGCCGTGGAGGACACGGTCGACCTCCGCGTAGGCGATGCCGAGCTCCCCTTCGTCGGTCTGCCCCTCCCAGAGTCCCGCCGTGGGTGCGCGGGAGCGGATCGCCTCTGGGAGGCCGAGGTCGGTCGCGAGCGCGCGGACCTCGGTCTTGTACAGGTCCCCGATCGGAAGGACGTCACACCCGCCGTCGCCGTACTTCGTGAAGTACCCGAGCAGGATCTCCGACTTGTTCCCGGTGCCGGCGACGAGACGGCTTCGTTCCCGGGCAATCGCGTAGAGAAGGATCATCCGGATTCGCGCCTTCACGTTCCCGAGGGCCACGCGGTCGCCGACCTCCGGTAGGGCCGAGACAAACGCGGCTTCGAGAGGTGCGATATGGACGGTCCGCATCTCGATCCCCAGCGATCGTCCGTACTCGTCCGTCTCGGTGAGGAGCTCCGGGGGGAACCGGTCGTCGGGCATCTGGACCCCCAGGACGCGCTCCGGCCCGAGGGCGTCGCGGGCGAGACGCGCAACGACCGCGCTGTCGATCCCGCCGGAAAGCCCGATTACGAGACCTTCCCGGCCTTCGCCGAGCGCGTGCGACCGGAGGAACTGCTCGATCGTCGCACGCGCGTAGGGAGGCAGTCGAGGCTCGAGCGCGCTCACGCCTCCACCCCCAGCGGCTCGAGGCGGCGCACCTCGTTCCATTCGGACCGGCAGGCGCAGGCGTCGGTCGAGAGGTCGGAGAACTCCTGGGAGAGGGATGCCTCCTCGATTCGGGCGAGAACCATTCGGTCGCACGCGCCACAGTTGTGGGGCCCCCGAGGGAGCCCGCCCGCCGTGGGGAACGATACGAGCCGCGCGTTCCCCCGACGGCCCGATCCCTCGCGAAGCGCCTCGACGACGCTCCAGAGCCACGGCGGCCGGTACCGGCCCCGATGGTAGAGCCACTCCACGACCGTACCATTCTGGATGTGAACCGGGTTCACGGAGAGCGTGTCGAAGTGGGGCGCGGCCTCGCCGATCGAGCGGACGACGTCGTCGATCGCTTCGGACTCGGTGAGATACGGCGGCTTGAGGAGGAGGTACGCCTTGACCCGGAAGCCCATCGCGCGGACCCGATCAGCAGCGAGGAAGTACTCCTCTGGGCCGGTACTCTTGTGAATGTACCGGCTGAGGACCTTGGGATCGGTCGTCTCGAGCCCCAGCGCGACCTCGATCTCGCCGGAGAACGCTTCCTGGATCGGAACGAGCCGGTCGGCGGTCGCGAACTCGGGCAGCGTCTCGAAGAGGAGGCGGCGGGCGTGCCCCGAGAACGACCGGGCGATTCGGACGCGGCTCTCCGGGTCGACCTCCCGGTCGTCGAGGAAGCTCCCCGAGGTGTACAGTTTGACGTACGGCTCTCCGCGGTAGGCGCGGAGGATCTGTTCAAGCTGACGGGCGAGCTCGCCGGGGGTGGCCGAGCGGCCGAGAGTGTCCTTGGAGTAGCCGCACATCGAGCACCCTTTGACGTCCGCCCAGTAGCACCCGCGCGTCTTCAGAATCGCCACGAAGGCGCGGATGCGGTCCGCGCCGAGCGACTCGGGCTCGACCCACTGGTTTACCAGCCGGCCCGCGGCATCCGGGCCCGCCGGGGGAGGGCGACGGTCCCGCGCTACCGCGCGGGCGAGCGACTCGGTCGTCACGACTCCTCGACGTCGATGTGAACCGTGTCCTGGTCCTTCACGGGGAGGGCTTCGCGAAGGCAGTCCGGCGCCACGAACTCGACCACGTCCTTGTAGTGCGACCGGTCGGGATCGATGAGGTGGCAGGAGTGTCCGTTCATGTGGGCGGGATAGCAGGTCGCCCCGCCGAACGAGCGGCCGGAGGCCGTGAACCCATCGATGCGGATCCCGGACCACTCGCGCACGAGGGCAATCTTGCGCAGCGCCTCGGGTGCGACGTGGACGTTGAGGGTCCCGGGATACGGAGCGTATCCCAATCGCTCCGTGAACTGGACGACATACCCCGGCTGGCTGAGGTAGTACCGCCCCTCCCCCAGACCGCTCGTAACCGTTCCGGAAAACGAGGTCTTCGCGGGTCCCTCGAAGATCCGGTGGTAGCTATGGTACTCCGAGCGCAGGAGCTCCATCGCGACCGGGGTCAAGAGGAGGCGCTGGCGGCGCTGGGCGAGCGAGCGGGTCACGAATCCCTCCTTCTCGAGGGCGAGGAGATACCGGTCGGCGGCCTGTTGGCTCACCCCAAGCTTCTCGCCGAGCTCCCGCGACGTCCACAGGACCGGGGCTTGGTCGGCCCCGGCGAGAGCGAGGAGCTTCAAGACGGCAAGCGTGTCCCCCCGGGCGCGTGGACGGTGCGTCTCAGACGGTGCCGAGGACCGGGTAGCCGTCACGAGGACGGGCCGCCGCCCTGCGGGGCGTTCAGGCTGACGACGTTCGACCCGCGGAGGACGACCCGCCCCAGGTGGCGGGTGACGTCGGGCGTCGTCTCTTCGGCGTCGTCCAGGACGAGGTTCATGTGCTCGTCCACTCCGAGGAGCTTGCCGGTCAAGTGACGGGAGTCCTTGAGCGTGAGCGTCACCCGCTGCTGGATGAGCCGTTCGAGGAGGTGGGTCGGACCATCCGTCACGCCCCGCTCGACCGACGCGGCACCTTTAGCCTTTCTCCCGGCGACCGGCCTACGACGGTGACGCTATCCCTCCCGCCCGTATCAGACCCTCATGGAGGCGCCGGTCCGGGTGTCGAAGGGCCTCGACGGAGTCTCCGTCGGGGAGTCCCGAATCTCCTGGGTCGGGGGCGAGACCGGTGACCTCGTCTATCGGGGGTACGATGTCCGGGAACTCGTGCCCGGCATCCCGTACGAGTCCGTCGCCCACCTCCTCCTGTTCGGAGAGCCCCCGAGCTCGGACCCTTCTCCCGAGGTCGTCGACGCCCTGCGCCGGCACCGGACCGTGCGCCCCGAGATCGAGAAGGTGGTCGACTCGCTCCCTCCGGATCTTCCCCCGCTTGAGGCGCTGCGCACGATCCTCTCGGTGCTCGGCGACGGGAGCTTTGCCTATCCGCCGACGATCGACCAGGGGCTTCGCCTGATCGCCGAGACCCCCGTCCTCCTCGCGCGGTACGTCCGCCGCTCGACCCGGGCGGCCCCCGTTCGGCCGAACGACGAGCTGAGCCACGCCGCCAACTACCTGTGGATGCTTTCGGGAAAGATCCCCGATCGGGCCAAGGTCGCGGCGCTCGAAGGGTACCTCGATCTCCTCGCCGATCACGGGATGAACGCGTCCACGTTCGTCCTGCGGATCGCGATCTCCACCCAGTCCGACCTCATCAGCGCCGCGACCGGGGCGCTCGGGACGCTTAAAGGGCCCGTCCACGGGGGCGCGCCGAGCCGAGTCTCTGAGATGCTCGATGCGATCGGGACGCCGAGCCGCGCCGAGGATTGGATCGCCGACCGGCTGGCCCGCCGCGAGGTATTGTACGGCTTCGGCCACCGCGCCTACAAAACCGAGGACCCTCGAGCCGTAATCCTCCACGAGATCGCGCGGCGGGTCGCCGACCCGGCCCGCCTCGAGCTCGCCGAACAGGTCGAGCGTGTGGCGCTCGATTCGTTGCGTCGCGCGAAGCCCAACGCCCGCCTCTACACCAACGTCGAGTACTACAGCGCGGTCGTGCTCGAGGCGGTCGGGCTACCGCCGGGGCTCTTCACCCCCACGTTCGCCGTGGCCCGCACCGCCGGATGGGCCGCGCACGCCCTCGAGCAAGCCTCCGACAACCGGCTCATCCGACCCGATATCGAGTACGTCGGGCCCGCTCCGGGCCGGAAGTGGCCCCGGGCACTAGCCGGGCACCGGCCCGGCGCGTAGGGGACCCCGGGGTAGCTGTCGCTTCCGCGGGTCTACGACTTGCCCTTCTCTTGGCCCCCTTCGTTGTCGACGACCTTGAAATCGGCGTCGACGGCTCCGGGCGTGCCCGAGGGTGGCTCTTCCGAGGCGGTAGGGCTCTCGGGAGGAGCCCCCGGTGCCGTGCCTCCCTCGGGGGGTTTGGCCCCGGACTGGTAGAGCTTCTGAGCGACCGCGTGGAGGGCGCGGGTCAGTTCGTCCGTCGCCGATTGGATCTCGGACTTGGACGCGTCCTTCCGCCCGACGACGTCGTGGACCGTCTTTACCTTCGAACGGATCCCCTCGAGTTCCGAATCGGAGAGCTTCTCCTTCTGCTCGGTGATGAGGCGCTCCGCCTCGTAGGCGAGCGATTCGGCCTGGTTCTTCGCGTTGATCAGCTCGGCCCGCTCCCGGTCCTTCTCGGCGAACTCTTCCGCCTGCCGGACCATCTTCGCGACCTCGTCCTTCGAGAGCTTATTCGACGCGGTGATCGTGATCCCCTGCTTGCGGCCGCTCGCGAGGTCCTTCGCTGAGACGTTGAGGATGCCGTTCGCGTCGATGTCGAAGCTGACCTCGACTTGGGGGACCCCGCGGGGCGCGGGCGGGATCCCGGTGAGGAGGAAGCTGCCCAGCGCCACGTTGTCGGACGCGATCGGTCGTTCCCCCTGGAAGACCTGGATCTCGACCGACGACTGGTTGTCGGCCGCGGTCGTGAAGATCTGGCTCTTGCGGGTCGGGATCGTCGTGTTCCGCTCAATGAGGCGGGTAAAGACGCCGCCGAGCGTCTCGACCCCGAGGGAGAGGGGAGTGACGTCGAGGAGGACCACGTCCTTGACCTCTCCGGCGAGGACGCCTCCTTGGATCGCGGCGCCCATCGCGACGCATTCCATGGGGTCGACCCCGTGTTCGATCGGTCGTCCCACCGCCTGCTCGAGGAACTTCTGGACGACCGGCATCCGGGTTGGCCCCCCGACGAGGACGACCCGGCTGATCTGGTCCTTCCCGATCTTCGCGTCCCGGATCGCCTGCTCGACCGGCGTCCGGCACCGCTCGACGATCGGACGGACGAGCTCCTCGAGCTTCGCCCGGGTCAGCTGGAGCGTGAGATGCTTCGGTCCCTCGTTCGTCGCCGTGAGGAACGGCAGGTTGATCTGAGTCTCGATCGTCGAGGAGAGCTCGATCTTCGCCTTCTCGGCGGCGTCCCGGACCCGTTGCATCGCCATCTTGTCGGAGCGGATGTTGACCCCGGACTCCTTCTGGAATTCGCTCGCGATCCATTCGGTGACTGCGTTGTCCATGTCGGTCCCGCCGAGCTGGGTGTCGCCACTCGTGGAGAGGACCTCGAAGACCCCGTCGCCGAACTCCATCAGGGTCACATCGAGCGTCCCGCCACCGAGGTCGAAGACGAGAATCTTCTGGTTCTTGCCGGCCTTGTCGAGTCCGTAGGCGAGCGACGCGGCGGTCGGCTCGTTGATGATCCGCACGACCTCGAGGCCGGCGATCGCTCCGGCGTCCTTCGTCGCCTGCCGCTGGTTGTCGTTGAAGTAGGCCGGCACGGTGATGACGGCCTTCTCGATCTTCTCGCCGAGGAACGCCTCCGCGTCCCGCTTGATCTTCTGCAGGAGGAACGCCGAGAGCTGCTGCGGGGTGTACTTCTTCCCCCAGATCGGGTACTGGTAGTCGGTCCCCATCTTCCGCTTGAAGGCGGTGACCGTTCCTTCCGGGTTCGAGATCGCCTGACGGCGGGCCGGCTCCCCGACAATGAGCTGCCCATCCTTGGTGAACGCCACGTAGGACGGGAAGGCCTTCCCTCCCCCGACCGTCGTTCCTTCGGCGCTCGGGATGATGACCGGTCGCCCGGCCTCGAGTACGGCCGCGGCCGAATTGCTCGTTCCTAGGTCAATTCCGATGATCTTCGCCATGAGTGATCCTTCTCCGTGCGCGCGAGCTGTCAGCGATCGCAAACAACCCGGTTATTGCGGCATTGGTAAGTCAGCACTCATATAAAAAGTAGTGCACGAGGCTTCGGCGAGCCTAGTCCTTTCCCCGCCGGATCCGATTGTTCTCGAGGGACTGCCGACGTCCCTACTGTCGATAAGAAAAGCGGAGGGGAGGCGGCGCGGTTCGCCGCCTCCCGGAAATGGGTTGGGACTCCGACCCTCGGGTTCCTTCCCTCGGCTCAACACGTATGGCAGCAGCAACAGGCCGGGTTCGCCGTGATGAAGGCGATCGCCGAAACCCGGTCCGTCCCCGTTCCAAACAGCGTCTTCACTCCGAGCGAGTTGAACGCCGCGATCCCCGCGTCATGCCCGCCCGCGACAAACCCCAATCCCGCGTAGGGGGCGAGCTGGCTGGCCGTATACGCCTCGAGCGCACCGGAGGTGTAGTTGGCGACGAAGAACACGTCGTTGTCAGGCCCGAACGTGTTGTTCGAGGTGGAGAAGGCCACAGAGTTGGCAAACTTCCAGTGGGTCACAACCGAGATGATCCCACCGGGGGTAATCGCGTCGACCTGGCTGTTGTGCTTCACCGCGACCAGAAGATCGCCGCCCAAGGACCCGAAGCTCGTAGGCGCGACCGCGGGGCTCGAGATGTACGTGCCCATCTTGAGGAACGGCGTCACCGCGTAGGTCGTGATGTTCACGAGCCAGATGTTCCCGGTGTCGCTGCTCGTGACGATCAGATCGTGGTCGAAGGTCCCAACCTGGTCGTACGTCAGCCCCATATTCTCCCGGGGAACAATGGGAACGGGGAATGTGTCCATCGTCGTCACGATCGTACCCCAGTCCGAAATCTGGAACAACGATCCGCCTGTCACGTCGTAGAGGTCATCCGCGACGCACGGGCACGGCGGACAGCTCGAGGTCCACGCCCCATAGACCGCCGGCCCCGATCGGGACGCAGCGGCGGGGGCGTTGATGCCTAGGCTGAGGTTCCCGCAGCTCGTGTTCGCTGGCGCGATGACCAGAGAACCCTGCGTGCAGTTGGCGTTGGTAATCGGGACATGGGCATAAATCCCGACAGCATCCCATGGTGCGATCCCCCAGATTTGCGAGCAGTTCTGCTCTGCCTGCGCGAAGACCACCGTGGAGTTCGCCGCGATCGCATCCAACCCAGGGATCGTAGTCAGTACGTTGTTCGGCTGGGTCGGGGACGGTGTCGCGGCCGTCGTTCCGACGCTGAGAAACATGATCACGAACACCCCGATCGCCCCGAGTGGGGTAAGCACCCCGGCGGTCAGTCTTCGATTTCTAATCCGCAACCCACTCTCCTCTCTACTCTCCATATATCCACTTCCGTTGGCCGACGCGTGACGGATTGACTTGCAGTGATCGAAGATGCGGAGCGTCATCTCTCCCGACACCGAAGAGTGTCGGTTCGCTACGCCCTCCCACTCACCTTAGTCGTCCCCCCCCGGACCGAAACGACGCGGCTTACTGACCCCACTGCGTTGTGGTATAACAACATTCCGTACGAAAGATCGCTACAGAGGCGGTACGGAGGCGGTACAGAGGTTACAGTACCGCAATCGGGGCGAGAGAAGTCTCCGAAAGTCGTGAACGAAACCGGATTTTCCGTAATCCGCTTCGGCGGAGCTGACACCACGAATTTCATCCCACCTTGGTTTCGGGTCGAGCGATGGCCCCGGTAGGGGAGGGGGCAACGCGATCCAACCCGCCCGACCTTAATAACCAGCGGAAGGTCGAGGAATCGCCCCCGAAAGGAAGCGTGCGTGATGGGACCGTCGGACCGGGCGAGCGGCGTTCTACCCTCTGCGATCCTCTTCGATATGGACGATACGATCTTCGACCACTCGCTGACGTCACGCGCCGCGCTGCGGGAGCTACGCTTCGCGGAGCCCGTCCTTCGCCGTCGGACCCTTACCGAGGTATGGCACGAATACGGCCGACTCCTCGAAGCGGTCCACCCCGACGTGCTCGCGGGAAGGATCACCGTCGATCGGTCCCGGTCCGAACGGTTCCGCAGGTTGGCCGAGTTCTGTGGAGGCCAGATCTCGGAGCGGGAAGGAGAGGACCTATCGCGGCGCTATCGAGCCCGATACCGGACCCTGCGTAGACCAGTTCCCGGCGCCCCCGAACTCCTCCGCCGCCTTCACGGGCGCGCCGTGATCGGCATCGTCACGAACAACCAGGTCGCCGAGCAGGAAGAGAAGCTCGTCACATTCGGCCTCCGCGACCTCGTAGATCTCCTGGTGGTCTCCGAAGGCGTCGGGGTCGCAAAACCGGATCCGGAGATCTTCCGGATCGCCCTCGAACGGGCCAACGCCGCACCGGAAGATGCCGTGATGCTGGGGGATTCTTGGGCCCTCGACGTCCTGGGTGCGCGCTCGGCCGGCATCCGGGCCGTCTGGTTCAACCGGTTCCGGCTGCCGAACCCCGACCCTCACAACGTCCGCGAGGTCCATTCCCTGCGCCCGACAGTGTCGGTCGAACGGGCGCTTGCCTTCCCGCGGAGCGGTCTTCGTACGGTTCGCAAAGCGCCGTCCCACCGTTCGTGATATAGGCGGCCCCGGGTTCGCGGCTCGATGTCCGGGATGAGCGAGCCCTGGACTCCCGCGGTCCGCCGCGTTCTCCCCGCGATGCGCGCCTGGCGGATGGCGTTCCATCAGGATCCGGAGCTCTCCCTTCATGAGGAGCACACCCGCGACCGAATCGTGGCGGCGCTCGACGAGCTCGGAATTCCTCACCGGGAGTTCCCCGATTTTCCCGGGGTACTCGGCACGATCGGCGCCGACCGCTCCGGCCCCGTGGTCGCCCTGCGCGCGGACATGGACGCCCTGCCGGTCACGGAGGAGACCTCGCTCCCGTTCCGGTCGAAGTGTCCGGGCCGAATGCATGCCTGCGGGCACGACGTCCACATGGCATGCCTGCTCGGCGTAGCCGCGGTGATGGCCCGATCTCCCCGCCCCGACGGCGGACCGATCCGACTGCTCTTCCAACCGGCGGAGGAGGAGGGGCACCGGGGTGGGGCCCTTCCGCTCATTGAGCGGGGCGCACTCGAGCAACCGAAGGTTGACTTCGTGGTCGGCCAGCACGTCGATCCCAGTCTGCCGCTGGGACAGGTGGGATGGAGGGCCGGGCCGTTCATGGCCGCCGCCGACTCGTTCCGGATTGAGGTCCGGGGGCGCGGAGGGCACGCCGCGACCCCGCACCAGGGTCCCGATGCGGTGGTCGTCGCGAGCGAGATCGTCACGGGTCTCCAGACGCTCGTGAGCCGGGTGCGCAACCCGGTCGATCCCGTTGTGGTGAGCGTCGGGTCGATCCATGGGGGGACCCGGAACAACATTCTCCCGGAGCAGGTGGACCTCGAGGGCACCGTTCGAACCCTCCAGCCCGAAACACGGGAGCTCATGGAGAATGCCCTGCGGCGCCGGGTCCGTTCGATCGCTACCGGCGCAGGGGCGCGCGTGCGCATCGAGTACGTCCGGGGGTATCCTCCTCTCATCAACGACGCCGGAGCCACTCGGACGGTCGCGAGCGGGCTCGAGTCCGAATTCGGCCGGAGGGCCGTGATCGAGCTGGACCACCCGCTGATGGGCGCGGAGGATTTCTCCCGCTACCTCGAGCGGGTTCCGGGGACGTTCCTCCGGCTCGGAGTCGGGATCCCTGGGCAGCCGGCGAGCCTTCACAGCCCCACGTTCGCGCCGGACGAGCGGGCACTCGTGATCGGTGCCGCGGCGCTGGGCGCCGCCGCGGAGAGCCTTCAGCGGAGCGGCCCGTGACGGTGGCGAAGTGGCGAGGCGAGTTCCCCGCGCTCCGAGAGACGCGCGACCACCCGGCCCCCGTCTACCTCGACTCCGCGTGCATGTCGCTCGTCCCGACGCAGGTGCTCGAGGCGATGGAGGCGTACTATCGGGACTACCCCGGTTGCGCTGGGCGAAGCCTGCACCGGTTCGCCGAGGAGGTGGAACGGAGGTACGAGGAGTCGCGCGCGGCGTTCGCCCGGTTCCTCGGGTGTTCCGACGCGCGCGGGATCGTCTTCCTGCGCAACGCGACCGAGGCGATCAACCTCGTCGGGCAAGGGCTCTCGTGGGCGCCCGGCGACCGAGTGGTGATCTCCGACCGGGAGCACAACTCGAATTTGATCGTCTGGCAGCGGCTCGCACGCGAACGGGGGATCCGGATCGAGGTTCTTTCGCTCGGGCCGGAGGGGGTATTCGATGGGGACCGCCTCGAAACCCTCCTCGAACGGGGGGTGCGCCTCGTCAGCCTGTTCCACACGTCGAACCTCGATGGGACCTCGTTACCGGTCCGCGAAATTGTCGAACGGGCGCACGATCATCACGCGAAGGTGCTCATCGACGGCTGCCAGGCCGCCCCGCACGAACGGGTCGACCTCTCCCGCCTCGAGGTCGACTTCTACGCGATCTCGGCCCACAAGATGCTCGGCCCGACCGGCACCGGCGTACTCGCCTCGACCCCCGAAGCCCTCGCGGACCTCCGACCCCTCTCGGTCGGAGGGGAGACCGTCGAATGGAGCACCCTTGAGGACCACGAACTCCGTCCACCTCCGCACCGGTTCGAGGCCGGGCTCCAGAATTACGCCGGAGCGATCGGAGCGCACGCGGCGCTCGACTTCCTAACGCATATCGGCTTCGACCGAATCCGGGAACAGCAGCTCCGAGTAAACAACGAGATCACCTCCGGGCTCGAGGGAGAGCGGCGGGTTCACCTCCTCGGACCTCGGGATCCGGCGCGGCGACCGAGCATTTACGCGTTCACGCTCGACGGAGTCGATCCCAACGATGCCGCTCTCTTTCTCGACGAAGGGTACCGCGTGATGGTCCGCTCGGGAATGCATTGCGTGCACTCCTTCTACGCGCAACGGGGGCTATCGGGGAACGTGCGCGCGTCGTTCTACTTCTACAACGACCGACGGGATGCCGAGACGTTTCTCCGGGCCGTCCGGGAGCTACTCGAGCGGGTCCCGAGCGGGACCGTCACCGGTACATCGGCTGCGACGGGGCCGCCTGCTGCTCCGCACGGGTCCGGTCCGAGGCGTGCCGTTGGATCGACAGCAGCTGTTGCTCGATCCGCTCGGCCTCCGCGTAGAGCGGAACGGGGTCGAGCGGGCTCCTTAGCAAGATCCGGTTGATCGTCTCGATGACCTTCGCGGCAGCCCGCGCGTCCGGGTAGTCCGACTGGGCCTCGGCAAGGAACGTCAGGACGTCGAACCCGCGCCGGCGCCCTTCGTTGAGGAGGACGCCGGCGATCCCCGTGATGACTCCCTCGGCGAACGGGATCATGTTCGGCTCGATGTAGAGCTCGCGCGCCTTGCGCGTGCTCGCGACCCCGTAGACCTTCACGTCGTTGAGACGCGGGGTTCGGGCGCCGCGGGCCGGGTGCGGCGCCGCCTCGACCACGAGCCCCTCGGGCGAGACCAGGAGGGAACAGCGCTGTTCCTGGGTCCAGTCGAGGATCGCGGTCGCAAGGGGGTGGATGATCGTGGGAGCCGGGTGGAACTCCGACACGAACGCAACCAGCGTGTCGGCCCCCCGGCCCGCGCGATCGGTGGGGGGGTGCCCGGCGTAGATGCGCACGGGGTGCTGAGGGTTCCCATTGCGGACGAGCGAGACGGTCGGGAAGGCCGGCGACTCAACGATCCCGATCTGCTCCATCTCGAGCGTGTCGATGAGATAGTTCGCGACGATCGAGCTAACGAGGCCGACGGACGGGAACCCATCGATGACGATCGCGCCCTCGACGTCCACGCGCTTGATCTCGTAGATGCGTACCTGGTCGGGAGCGAGCGGCATCGCTACAACGACCGTTCCGCGATCTGGCCGAGTTCCTTCGAGAGCAGGCTGACGAGCTCCTGCGTCAGCGCGCGCCGAACCTCCGGCGGGAGCGCAGAGAGGCCGAGCCGCGCCGTCGCCGCTCCGACCCGGACCAACGCCGCGTACTCCATCGCCCGGGCCTCGAGCAGGTCCCGGACGGCGTCTTTCATGTCCTGCTGGAGCTTCGGGTCTTCCTTGAGCGTCTTCTCGAGGTGGCGGCGGATTTCCTCCTTCACAAGGTCCCGCGTCGCCTCGCGGACAAGCTCTTCGGGGCGCAAGAGGTCCTGGGTGCTCTTCAGGAGCACGTCGATCGGCTCGCCGGAGGAGGGGGTCTCCGCCATCGCGCGCCGATGCCGGATGGTGCGCTTAAGTGTTTCCGCAGAGGCGCCGACCCGTCCACGGCCTGGCGAGCCTCCGACGGGACCCCGCGCGCACCGACCCGAGGTCGACCGCTCGGGAGAAGGGTTTATCGGGAAACGGGACTCGCACCGCCGGCGTGGGCCGGTAGATCAGCGGAAGATCGCTACCTTGGCAAGGTAGAGGTCGCGAGTTCAAAAGGTCGGGAGCCCCCGGGTTCCCGACCGGGAATTCTCGCCCGGTCCACTCCCTTTGGCGGAGGGGAGCCTTACGTCACTTGTCGAGCGCTAGCACCGACAGGAAGAACAGGGCTTTATACCACCCGTTTCCTGGCGGTCGGCCGTGGAAGTCGAAATCCGCGAGAAGATCGCGGGCGAGGTCGTCCTCTCCCCCCACCCGGGACGGACGCTCCGCAAGTGGCGCGAGGATTTCGGGATATCCCAGCGGGACCTCGCGAAGCACCTCGCCACCGTCCCGTCCGTGATCAGTGATTACGAGGCCGAGCGCCGTGCGAGCCCTGGAGCCGGGTTCATCCGGAAGTATGTCGACGGCCTTCTCGCGCTCGATGCCCGCAACGGAAGTCCGGTCCGCCAGCGCCTCGGGGTTTCCCCGCACTCCGATGGAATCCTCGGGATGCGCGAGTTCGCGGTCGCGATTCCGCTCCGAGCGCTCGCCGACCAGATCGAAGCGAAGTCGGTCAGCCACGTCGACCTCCACCGCGACATCCATGGGTTCACCGTCCTCGACGCGCCGCGTGCGATCCTGTCGATCGACGCCTCCCGGTTCGTAGAGGTGTACGGTTGGACGACGCAGCGCGCGCTGATCTTCTCCAATGTGAAGTACGGCCGGTCGCCGATGGTGGCGATCCGCGCTCATCCCCTCAAGCCAGCCGCGGTCGTCTTCGCCGCGCCCGGGCGGGTCGACCCGCTCGCGGTCCGGCTCTCCGAAGTGGAGAACATCCCCCTCCTCACGACGGCGCTCGCCGCGCCGGCGGTGCTCGAACGTCTGGAGGAGCTGTAAGGGAAGGAGCCGGATCATGGAAGCTGGCATCGTGAGCTACGGAGCATACGTCCCCCGGTACCGGATCACCCCGGCTGAGATCGGCCGGGTCTGGGGCTCGGACGGGGAGGCCGTGGGCCAGGGCCTGAACGTGTATCGCAAGAGCGTTCCCTCGCCCGACGAGGACACGATCACGATCTCAACGGAGGCGCTGCGGACCGCCCTCGTCCGCGGAGCGATCGACCCGCAGCAGATCGGCGCGATCTACGTCGGCTCGGAGTCGCACCCGTACGCCGTCAAGCCGACCGCGACCGTCGTCGCACAGGCGGTCGGAGCGACCCCGAACCTCACCGCGGCGGACTTCGAATTCGCCTGCAAGGCCGGGACCGCGGCGATCCAGACGTGCCTTGGGCTCGTCGGCGCCGGGATGATCCGGTATGGAGTCGCGATCGGGACGGACACCTCCCAGGGCGCGCCGGGCGACGCGCTCGAGTACTCCGCGAGCGCGGGGGGAGCTGCGTTCGTCGTCGGGCGCGACCACGTCATCTGCCAGGTCCACCACACGGTCTCGTACACCACCGACACCCCTGACTTCTGGCGCCGAGAGGGCCAGAAATACCCGAGCCATGGGGGGCGATTCACCGGCGAGCCGGCGTACTTCCGCCATGTCACCGAGTGTGCGCACCGGATTATGGAGACCTCGATGACGTCCCCGAAGGACTACCAGCACGTCGTCTTCCACCAGCCCAACGGAAAGTTCCCTCAGCGCGTCGGCAAGCAGCTCGGTTTTTCGGACACCCAGATGAAGTTCGGGCTCGTGACACCGTACATCGGAAACACCTACTCCGGCGCGGCGCTCCTCGGGCTCGCGAACGTCCTCGACCACGCCGGCCCGCACGAGCGGATCCTCGTCGTCGGGTACGGCTCGGGCGCGGGATCGGACGCGTTCGACCTCGAGACGAGCGACGAGCTCGCGCAGTACGACCGATCGTTCGGCCGGCCCGTCCAGTGGTATCTCGACCACGGGGTCGAACTCAGCTACGCGGTCTACGCGAAGTTCCGCGGCAAGATCCACATGGGGGAGGCGTGACGATGCGCGAGGTCGCCGTCCTCGGGGTCGGGCAGACGAAGTTCGGCGAGCTCTGGGACCGTTCGTTCCGGGAGATCGGGATCGAGGCGGGACTCCAGGCGCTCGTCGACGCGAAACTCTCCAGCGCGGAGCTCGACGGGCTCTTCCTCGGCAACATGGCGTCGGGCACGCTGATCAACCAGGAGCACATCGCGCCGCTCATCCTCGATTACGCCGGCCTCGCCCGCCGCCACTTATCGAGTGTGCGGATCGAGGGAGGGGGGGCGTCGGGTTCGCTCGCGCTCCACCAGGGATACCTCGCGGTCGCGAGCGGCCTCTACGACTACGTCGTCGTCGGCGGCGCGGAAAAGCTAACTGACGTGCCGGACGCCGAGGCGACTCAGATCACGAGCTCGACCGCGGATCACGAGTGGGAGGCGGTCTTCGGCGCGACGCTTCCGGCGCTCTGGGCGCTCGTCGCCCGACGGCACATGCACCTCTACGGCACGACGCGCGAACAGCTCGCGCAGGTCGCGGTTCACGATCACCTCATGGGATCGAAGAACCCGAACGCGCACTTCCGCAACAAGCTCTCACTCGAGCAGGTGCTCGGCGCGGGACCGATCGCCGAGCCGCTCGGCGTCCTCGACTGCGCGCCGTTCTCCGACGGCGCGGCCGCGGTCGTCCTGGGACCGCTCGAGACCGCGCGTCGCCACACCGACACCCCGATCCGGCTCGCGGCGAGCCAGGTCGCGTGCGACTCGATGGCGCTCCAGCACCGCAAGGAGATCACGACGCTCGAGGCAACTTCGGCCGCCGCGCACCGGGCGTTCCAGCAGGCCCACCGGACGCCGCAGGACGTCCGCGTGGCGGAGATCCACGACGCCTACACGATCAGCGCCCTCGTCTCGCTCGAGGACCTCGGGTTCGTCGAGAAGGGGCGCGCGGGGCCCGAGTTCGCGAATGGCCAGTTCTCGGGTGGGGGCCCCCTCACCGTGAACCCATCCGGCGGGCTCAAAGCGCAAGGGAGACCGTTCGGCGCCGTTGGCGTCGCGCAGGCGGTCGAGATCGTCCGTCAGTTGCGCGGCGAGGCGAAGGACCGACAGGTCTCGGGCGCCTCGCTCGGCCTCACCCACGACGTCGGCGGGACGGGAGCGACGGTCGTGGTCCACCTCTTGGAGAGAGCGAACTAGGAGGGTCCATGTCGATCGCACGTTTCTGGCGCGAGACCCCACGGCGGTACAACCTCGGCGGTTCGAAGTGCTCGACCTGCGCGACGGTCTACTTCCCGCCCCGCGCGGTCTGCCCGGAGTGCACGAGCCACCGCCAGTCGATCGAGAAGATGATCCCGTTCCAGCTCTCGGGCGAGGGCGAGGTCCTCTCCTACACGGTCGTCCACGAACCGGCGGAGGGGTTCGAGATGCAAGTCCCGTACGTCCTCGCGCTCGTTCAGACGCGCGAGGGACCCGTGCTCACCGGCCAGGTCGTCGACATCTCGCCCGAGGAGGTCCGTATCGGCCTGAAGGTCCACGCGACATTCCGCAAGCTTAGGGAGGAGGGGAAGGCCGGGGTCATCCATTACGGCTACAAGTTCGCCCCGACCGAGGAACCCGAGAGCCACCCGGCCCCCCGCGGCCCGGCGGCGGTCGCCCGAACGGACGAACTGCCGGCGCGCGACCGGGCTCCCGCGTGAGCGCCCCGGAGCGCCGCGACCGGGCGCCCCCGCCGTCGGAGGAGCCGCCGGCGGACGAGGAGTTCGCCCGCACGTATGCCGCTGGCTACGAGGAGGGAGTCCGCAGTGCCCTCCGCGAGGTCCTGAGCCACGCCTCGCGCGGCCACACCGCGCAGGAGCTGAGGATGCTCGCCGAGAGCCGCCTCGCGCGTCTCGCGGAGGAGGTCGAGGTGAAGCAGAAGAGCTTGCTCGCTCCCCCGCGGCGGCCGGCATGGCACTCGCTCTTGCGGCCCCCCCAGGCCGCGCGACCGTGGAGCGGGCCCGTCGCCGGTCCGCCGCCGGGCGTACGGATCCTCTCGCCCGGCCGATCGGTGCTGGTCCGCGAGGAACGCCCGTCCCGTGCGATTGAGATCCTCCGCGCGAACGCAAACTCGTTCCCGCGGGTCGTCCTGGTCTCTCAGCGGCCCCCCGAGGTCCCCGGGCTCGCCGCGAGCCGCCGGCTCGAGCTCGTCGTCGCCGCGGGGGGCGGGTCCGACCTCGCCGGCGGGCGGCTCGCGCCGGGCGAGATTGGAGGGCGTCTGAGGGAACCAACGGAATCCCCCGGGGGAGCGCTCGTCTACGTCGACGCCCTCGAATTCCTCGCGACCGAGTACTCCCTCGATACGACGCTCAAATTCGTCCACTGGCTCGTGGCCCAGGTCGAGACGACCGGCTCGGCCCTGCTCGTTTCGTTCGACCGGCGCTCCCTCGACTTGAAGGAGATGAGCCTGCTCGAACGGGCGTTCGGGCTCGTCCTTTAGCGCCCGCGCGGCGGCCGACCTCACCAGGTCATCCGCCCGCGACGGGCCCGGTAAAGCGTGCGCGGGTCGCGCTTTCGGACGACCCGCCAGCCCATATGGACGGCGTCGACCCTTCCGCGCCGGTCCCGGAGGAACCCCACCCACCAGGTTTCGCCTGCGCGTCGCAGGGAGAACCCATCGTTCCCGCGCGGCCGGAACCGAAGGCCACGCTGGGTCATTTCGATACCTCGAAAATCGAAACGGAGGTGGTCGGCGTGGGGAGTCACCTTCGCCCAGATCCCTTCGCCCGAGCAGTACCAACCCCCGTACTCGTCGAGGGCCCGGGGGGGCGGCCCGGCGGGGGGAAGGTCGACGAATCGGGTCTGGGGGTGAAGGCCGAGCAATAGGTTGATTCCGGTCTGCAGAGCGAGTCCCGACGGGACCTGGTCCGCGTTCGCGAGCACGGCGCCCCCGATGCCGGCGTCGGGTAGGACGGCGAACTCCGAAGAGACCCCCTTCAAGCCCCCGTCGTGGAACGCGAGCCGGTGGCCATGGTAGTCCGGGTGCACGGCGATCCCGTAGCCGTAGTACAGCCCCGGACGGACCTCGATGCGGGGTCGAAGCATCTCGGCGAGGCTCCCGGGAGAGACGATCCGCTCGCCGTCCACGCGCCCGGCATTCAGGTAGATCTGAAGGTACCGCAGAAGGTCCTCAACGTTCGTTCGTATTGCGCCAGCGGCGCGCAGGCAAGTGTCGTCCCACCAGTCCTCGGACGCGACGAGGGGACCCTTGCCGCGGCGCCAGTTCGGTGAATAGAGGGTCGTGACCTCCGGTGAGCGGAACATAATCCCGTTGTCGAAGGTCGTCGACCGCATCCCGGCGGGCCGGAATATCGTCTCCTCGAGGAACGATTCGTACGTGCGGCCGCTCGCCCGTTCGATCACCGCGCCCAGGAGGCCGAACCCTTCGTTCGAGTAGCTGAAGTACCGGCCGGGGGGCCCGAGCAGGCGGTAGCGCTCGGTCGCCAGGTACTCTAGTACCCCCTCGTACGTGTCGATCGGTGGGTGGTCCGGATCGACCCCGACGCGGCGAGCGACCCGCGGGTCATAGACAGGATCGCGGGCCAGGCTCCGAGCCGAAGTGTAGTAGATCGACGGGAGCGGCGGGAGCCCGGAGGAATGTGACAGGAGGTGGTGGAGGAGAATCCTTCGGGTCCCCCTCGGGTCGCGGGTCCGGAACTCCGGGAGATGGCGGCGGACCGGATCCGTCAGGCGCAGCGCCCGGTCCTCCGCGAGGCGGAGGATGGCGAGCGCGGTGAACGACTTCGTCATCGAAGCGATCCCGTACACCGTCCGCTCGGTCGCGGGCAGGCCCCGGGCTCGGTCCCGGTATCCGTAGCCCCGGGCGAGGAGGCGCCGGCCCCGTCTCACGAGGCCCAGGGAGAGACCCGGGATCCGGGATCGTCGCATGAGCCTCAGAGTCGATCGTTCGAGCTCGACCGGGTCCCAATTCGACCCCTTTCGCTTCACGGACCGCCTGAGCCCCGTCCACCCTAAAACTTAGGAACCCCACCCGCCGTGAACCACGTGC
>JASHQX010000131.1 GCA_030038895.1 Thermoplasmata archaeon | reverse complement strand
CGAAACAGCAAGGCCATCGTGAACCGGTCGAACTTCATGATAGCCAGAGGGATCCAGAGACCAAGAAGTCATGGCAAGCCCGACTCTTAGGAAAACGTATCCCAAGGGTCGCTTAACCATCGCACCGAATCCTTGATTTGATGTGAATCCTTGATTGAGGGTCCTTTCTCTCCCTCACCGGGAGCCAGGAGGGATGCGATGACGCTGAGAGTGAGATCGGCACAATGGAAACACGGAGAGACGATCCCAAAGAAGTACACCGGCGATGGCACGAATCTGTCGCCTCCGCTGCACTTTGAAGAGGTGCCCGCCGGAACCCGGTCGTTCGCTCTTGTATGCGATGACCCCGATGCTCCTGTGGGGACGTGGGTCCACTGGGCGATCTATGACATTCCGGGCGTGGCGAAGGGGCTACCCGAAGGGATTTCGGCGGCGCCCTCTCTGCCGGATGGAAGCCATCAAGGAAGGAACAGCTGGAACAAGATTGGTTACGGCGGCCCCTCCCCTCCTCCAGGGAAACCGCACCGGTACTTCTTCCGGCTTTATGCTCTGCGGGAACCCCTCAATGCTGCTCCAGGTTTGTCCGCGAAGGAAGTCGAGGCGGCGGCCCGGATCAAGGCCATTGAGATGGCCGAATTCATGGGAACCTACGGAAGGAGCTAGGTGGACCTCAATCCACCCTTTTCTCCTTCCCGATGCGGGAAACCAAAGGGGAAATGCGTGTACACGCCCTCTGGCATGAGATAGGGCCTCTGTGGATGGCCGACCTTAGAGTACTTCCCTGGGACGCGCCAGTCACGCCCGGCCGTACGATTGGTTGGGTGTTTCAGGTGGGCCCAGACGATCCCCTGAGCCAATGGCTCGAGCCCGGGGCCACACGTACGTGGGAGGATGCCTCCGCCTCGGGGAAGGAGCCCGGTCAGCCGGTCCTCTTTCTCCAACGCGGCGAGGGATCTCCCACATGGAACGGATGGGGTCACATCCTGGCCCTTCGAGAACGATGGAAGGCCTACGGGGTCCGGACAATCTGCTCGGAGGTCATCGATCCGCCGCTGAGGGTGACCGAACCCGCGGTCGACGTTGGAACTTCCCTCGCTTCGGAGGACTCTTGGGAGAATCGGGCGCTCGGAACGCTCCTTGGTTTCCTGCGCTACCGCGACCGAACGCCGTATCGCGAGGTCGGCTCCCGGGCCCAGCGCCTCACGAGCTCGGACCTGTACCTGCTCGGACTTGCGCAACCCCGCCTTCGAGAGCTGGGGCATGCGCCCCGCCCGTTCCGCGCGAGTGGGGAGTGGGTGCACGACCGGTCCGCGTCGTCCGATTCGGAGAAGGTTTGGAACGCTTCCGACACGATCGGCCTTCGTCAGGCAGAAATGTTGGTGAAGGACGACCTGAGACGGCTGTTCGGGGACGAGGTGGAGTTCAGCAGTCTGAAGACGACGCCTGGCCGCTTCCGGGGGAGAGACTACTGGGTGGTGGAGGGTAGCTTTTGGATGAACTTCGCACCACGGAACTTCCAGTACGCTATCACCGTCGATACCGGTGAACTGGCGGCCAAGAAGGTCGACCGCTGACCGACTCGTCGAGCTCTTCTTCCAACGTTCGAGCTTGCTTATTTTTCTCCCATCGACTCCCGCGTTGAGTGCCTACCGGTCCCCTAGGGCGTGGGCGTCGCAAGAGGGTACGGATCGGAGCGAAACCGCGCCTTTCAGGGCCAGGGGAAAGGGGAGGCACCCACAGAGTCTCGGTGGAACTACGGGACCAGTACGGCACGCCCTGCGATCTCCCCGCGCGCCAGTCGTTCGAGGACCACGTTGGCCTCTTCTAGCGGATACGATCGGGACACCAGCGGTGCGACCTGGCCGCTCCGCACGAGGGCGACCATCTCGTTCAACTGTGCCAGAGTACCCGTGAAGTTCCCCAGGATCTCGGCTCCGAGAATCGGTAGCACAGGGAGGGGTAGAGCCATGCCACCTCCCACGAGTCCTACGAGAACTAGCCGGCCTTCGTGCCCTAGGAGACGAAGCCCGAGCGACGCGGTACGAGGCGTACCGACATAATCGATCACCGCGTCGGCTCCTCTCCCATCGTTCACCCTCTTCAACTGGGTCGCGAGGTCCTTCGCATCGATCTTCGAAGTGTTGAAGACATAGTCTGCGCCCAGCTTGGAGGCCTGCTCCAACCTCCAGTCATCGAGGTCTGCTACGGCAACCCTGGCCTTCGTTGTCTTCTTTGCGATCTGAACCGCGGTACTCCCCACACCACCGGCTCCAATGAGGAGAACCAAATCGAGCGGTTGGAGCTGGCACTTCCGTAGGGAACTGAGTGCGGTGATCCCGGCGCACGCAAGGGTTGCCGCCTGTGGAGCACCGATCCCTTCGGCGTTGACGAGGTACCGAACGTTCGGGACGAAGACGTACTCGGCGTAGCCCCCATCTTGCATGAAACCGAGGAACCGTTGGGCACCCTCGCACTGGTTCTCCCGCCCGAGGGCGCACCTCCGACACCGGCCGCACCCAATCCACGGGTAGACAACGACCGGGTCTCCTTCCTTGAGTCCCGAGGATTCTGAACCCGCTCCCAGGGATTCGATGGAACCCGCAATCTCATGGCCGGGGGTCAGCGGCAGAACTGCTCCTCCACCCGTGGCTGAGAGCTTTCTCCCATCTCCTAGGTCGTACGACCCGGAGATGAGATGGAGGTCGGAGTGGCAAACCCCGGCAGCCGCCACCTTCACTAGGGCCGAGCTGGGAGAGAGCGGTGGGAAATCGACGGACATCGCTTCGAGTCCCCGACCCTCCGCGACGAGCCTCATCGCCTTCATTGACCCAGCTCCGGAGCTATTCTGGGACGGTCCGAATCCCGTCGCCGACTGTCGTGTCGCCCTACATAGTTGGCGGCTCTGCGACTCCTGACCCGACCCGGGGGATGTCTACCGCCAGCGGCCCACACTAGGCTCCGGCCCTCCGAAGGGGTGATTTCTGCTGGGGGAGACTTTGATGCCTCTTCGACCTCGCTCTCGCTGAACGACCTTCGCCTGCACCCCTGGCCATGCGGAGACCTCTCATGGCCCACTCCTGATAGAGGAAGATCGCATCGATCGCGTGAATCCAGCGTCGGACACGGACCGAAGTCGGCTCGGACCGGGGCGGGCCGTCCGCGTCCGGTGGATCCGCACA
>JASHQX010000012.1 GCA_030038895.1 Thermoplasmata archaeon | reverse complement strand
GTTCGTGTCGGCAAGCTGGTTGAGGTAGATGTAGCGTTCAAGGTCGTCCGGCTTGCTCCCGAGTTGTTGTCGCACCCGGTCCGCTTGTCGTTCTATATTTTCGACCGATGGGGGAATCAGCCCCTCTAGACCCAGTGCGGCACGTTCGGCGAGAGTGTATGCGGTGCCGTGGGTAAGCTTCGGCGCGTTGAGTAGTTCTACTCCACTCCCATTCTTCTGGTAAGGCGAACCGGACTCGGCCGACATAATTTTCCTACGAATCGCTCACTCGCTTTTCTAGCGACCACGAGGCCGGAAGCAAGGCGTGCGCCAATCCGCCAAGGCGGGATATAATGGCTAGTAACGAAGAACCGAAGTTGCCGGGTTTCCTAGTGTCTCGCAGCACGGTGTCCACCGAAAGAAGGGTGCGGGGGATTGAACGATTCCGGTTTTCTCCGCCGGGATCTCGGATAGGAATTCTAACGAACCGGGATTTGGATCCTCGGACTTGAGTGGGTGCGCAAGGCTCGGAGCGCGGGAGCTGTTCCAACGATCCTCCTTTTGAGAACCCGGGACTATGTGGCCGAACATATGGTGATCATCACGTGCGCCTACTGCGGCAGCCGATTCGAACCCTACGGGAAGTACGAGGAGTACGAGGGGCCCATCCCGTGTGTCGGTTGTCACAAGGCCACGTGGGTCTCCGTCGCTCGTGGCGCGGTTGTTGCTTCGGAAAGGTGGCCCCGAGGTACCAGCCTGAGTTGAGATTTCCCCGGACCGGGGATTCTCGAAGTTACCCTAAGATGGGGTGTGCGGACGGGACCCGGTCAGACGGGGACACTCCCCGTGCTTCGGTGCAGTCGGTGGGTTCCGACATGACCTTTGAACCGCTCTTCCTCCCAGATGTTCCCGCGCTCGTGGTAGCCGAATTTCTCCCAGTAGCCGTCGGCATAACTCGGCGCGAATTCGACCTCCGAAAGCCACTTCGCACTCTTCCAGCCGTAGAGATGCGGAATGAACGGGCGTGCTGGATACCCCTGCGGATGCGGGATGGGGGCTCCGTTCATGCGGAGGGCGATTAGCGCATCCTCCGACATCGCGTCCTCAAGCGGTACCGGCGCCGTGTACCCGTCGGCGCATCGAAACATTACCCATTGCGCCTCCGGCTTCACTCCCACGAGCCGCGCGATTTCCACCAAGCGCACTCCCTCCCACACAACGTCTTTGATGCTCCACTTGGTGACGCACTGGAAGTCTCTTGTCAGTCGAGTCTGGGGCATGCGTTCTACGTCGTCGAGCGTTAGCACCACAGGCCGTTCAACGAGCCCGTCAATCTTGAGCCGCCATGCTTCCGGGCGGACCTCCGGCTCACCGAATGCCGAGTAGTAGATCCATCGCTTCGAATAATATTGGCCGGGTGCCAGACCGACGCGCCCGGACGGAGCTGACATGCGGCGTTCAGTCCTCTCCGGGCAGCGGGTGAGGATCAGACGGACACAACATACGGGAACTTCGTGCTCCGGTATTGTTTTGAGACGGCGGGCTTCAGTCCCGATGGCACCGCCGTGCCTACGACCAGAGACAGCATCGCCTCGGGTGCGTTGTCGGCCAGCGTCCGACCGTTGCGGACAGCGAAGCTGTAGGATGCGGGGGTTCCGACCACGTAGGAGAGGACGTCGGGAAACAAATCCCGGGCCACGTTCTGCCCATAGCCCGAAGGATCGTCGGAGGTGCCGCTCGCCGCCACCGCCGCGGCGATGAGGTCTCCGATCTTCTTCCCATCCTCGTGGAAGTCCTGCGACGGATGCCGGGTGTTGGCAGAATAGGTGAAGTGGGTATCGTCCGGCCAGAAGATCGGCCACATCATCGGGTGTCCGGCTCGATTGACCTGACGCCAGCCACCGGTGTCCGTCGCAAGTTTCGTGGCGCCCCAGACGCCGACGGGGGCTCCGGGTCTCAGTCGCGGGTGCTGGTGAGAGACCTCCAGTACGATCGACTCGACGCTCGTTCCGGCGAAGCTGTTCTTTGCATCCGCAGGGCGCCACTTCGAAAGATCGAGTGCGGTCCCCTTTCTCACCGCCGTGTTAACCATTCCCAGGAGGGATAGGTCGATGTAGAACGAATCGCGGATGCGCCCAGCCCAGAGCCGCACGCCCGGCCCGCTCACTATCTCACCGGTGCGTCCCTCGAACAGACGTTCACCGACGGCGGAGTCGTCGCGGGCGTCGTCGCCGCTGAGAGCATCCAGGCGCATCGCCTGTCGTCCGTCCGAACCCACTACGCCGAACGAAACCCGGTAGGTCAGGGTTTCGAACTCCGCTCCCTCGAAGTGTACCTTGAACTCGTACCGCGCCTTCGGATGGAAGCCGCGTAGCACATTGGGTTCGGTGATGTTGGAGTTGACGTCCATCACGAAAACCGTGCTTCGTTCTCCGGCAAAGACGTACAGGTCGTCGATAAAGAGCTGGCCCAGCTCCCGCGCGAGAGGCGTATCCAGGTGATGAGACATCTCGCTCGTCGCCTCCTAAGAATCTACTCCTTAAGGAACGCCAACAGTTCCTGATTGACCACGTCCTTGTGGGTCGAACACAGGCCGTGCGGTGCGCCGGGAATGACCTTGAGCCTAGCTTTCTTGACCAGTTTGACCGAAAGCATGGAGGAGTCGGCAATCGGAACGATCTGGTCGTCGTCCCCGTGAATGAAGAGCGTCGGGACATCGATTTTCTTCAAGTCCTCCGTGAAATCCGTCTCGGAGAACTGCTTGATGCAGTCGTACACCGCCTTGTGCCCCGCCATCATCCCTTGGAGCCAGAACGAATCTAGCAGTCCCCGGGAGACCTTGGAGCCGGGCCGGTTGGCTCCGTAGAACGGCCCGCTCAGGTCCTTGAAGAACTGGGAGCGATCGTTCTTGACACCGGCTCGGATTTGATCAAAGGTCTCTATCGGTAGACCGCCGGGGTTGGCCTTCGTCTTGAGCATGATGGGAGGGACCGCTCCGATAAGAACGGCCTTGGCAACCCTCTGGGATCCATGCCGAGCGATGTACCGGGCGACCTCGCCCCCGCCCGTGGAATGTCCGACATGCACGGCGTTGCGAAGGTCTAGGTGCGCCGTCAGGCCGGCGAGGTCGTCCGCGTACGTGTCCATGTCGTTTCCGTTCCAGGGCTGAGACGACCGCCCGTGGCCACGCCGATCGTGGGCGATGCACCGATACCCCTGGGAAGCGAGGAAGAGCATCTGGTCCTCCCACGCATCGGCGCTCAGGGGCCAACCATGGCTGAACACCACTGGCTGTCCAGTTCCCCAGTCCTTGTAGTAGATCTGCTCCTTATCCTTGGTCACGTAAACGGGCACTTTCTCTTCCTGCGTTCGCGGAGTTGGGCCGCGGGTTCTCAATCACCTTCCAGTACATCAGCATTGAGAAGTTGCGCGAGACGAAACCTAAACCCCTTCCTGAACGTTGCTTGGTCCGGTGGCTATTCGCTGTGGTAAGCTCGGGCTAAGAGCGCAGTGGAGATATCATGTCACTGGGAATCGCATATCGCTCGCCAGGCTTCCCGACTCGATATACTAGACTCGTACCCCTTACGGGCGGGAAACGGATCCTGCTGAACCGCCGACGTTTCCCGGTCCGGGTGAAGCAGGTAGCCTCGATCCACAGGACGTGTGCAGAAATGTCGAAAATTGCGCCGTGCCACGGTTTGTCTAGGTGAAGATAGTCGGCGCTCGGGCGAGAGCCTTCGGGGAGGGACCAAGCGTGTTGGGAGCAAAGCGACGGCGGCGTGTTTACGGGGCAGGATTGGGGGCAGTGGTGGTAGCCCTCGCGATCGCGTTCTTGTTCATCGCACCCAATGCGCTCGGCACGGGTCTCTCAACGGCATTGACCGAGACCCAGAAGTCCAAGGTTCCCAAACACTGTGCGATGGGCGATGGCCCCGAGTATCCAGCGTATGACCCCGCTGATGGGTACATCTACGTCCCCAATAGCGAATCCGGCACTGTTTACGCCGTGAAGACGCCCTGCAATGCATTCGCTTCGTGGACTTTCCTGCCGGGCTCGTCCCCCGGCTACGCCGCGTTCGACCCTCAGGACAATTACGTCTATGTCACCGATTTTGGCCTGAACGAGGTCTACGTCCTTTCCGGCACGACCCTGGTCGCCACGCTTGGCGGAGGATGGTTCTCCGAGCCGGAAGGAATCGTCTATGATCCGGCGGGCCTCGGTATGCTCGTAGCAAATGCTGGATCGGACAACCTGACCTGGATTATCGGAACCACCGTTCAACCGTTTCTGTCGTTGCCCGCTGGGCCTGAACAGATCAGTATCGACCCCGTGTTTGGTTCCATAGACGTGACTCTTCCCGCACTCGATGAGTTTGCGACCGCGGGCCCCAACATTCCGATCTACTACCTTCCGACCACGGTATACTATTGGAGTACTGGAACCTCTAGTAACCCGGCGCAGATCGCATACGACCCAGCCACTGGGACGGACTTTGTCACCGACTCCCTCTCAAACAACTTGACCATATTCTATGCGGGGGTTCCCGAGACGTTTCCGGCATCGTCGGGGAACTCTCCCCTCGGGCTTTGCTATTCGACGAAGACCCAGGACATGGATGTGGTGAATTTCGGGAGTAGCAGCGTCTGGGAGATCAATCCGGGGTTCGGCGTGTCGAAGAAGGTATCCCTCGGAACCAACGTCGCACCCGTCGGCTGCACGTACGACGACGCGACCGGTCAGATCTACGTGACCGGATTCCAGTCCGACCAGCTCTACTACTTTGACTAGTGGTTCCGGGCCGCACGGGATACCTCTTCGGAGCTCCAGCCCCATCGTCGAACACGTCTGTTGTGCGACGGTGGGGCAAGACTTTGGAGTCGTTCTTCTAGGTCGCACCGCGGTAAGTCTAACCCCGTAGTGAAGCTTCCGGAAGGACGACCCCGGTCGGGGGATGTAAGCCGCGTACCACCCCGTCAACGAGGGGCACCGTCTCTGACAGCCGCGAATCCTCCCGGATAAGCAGGTTGTCAAGTCTGGTCGATGCTCGGGTAATCGCTTGCGTGAGGCGAGCCCCAGTGGACCCGTCCCACTCGCTAACCGCCTCGTTTATGATGAACGGACACCCCGGGTCACGTACCGGGGAGATTACTCAGCGCACCGGTGTCGTCGCTTGGCCCAATGCCCAGTTGCGGCAGCGTAGGTAGGCCCATGCAAACAAGACCGCCGCCACCACCTTCGTCAGCCCGAGCAGGTCGGCGGCGGTCTCCAGCTGATCGATGGGACCCATGTTCAGGGTGGTCCCCGAGGTCGCCTGGCTGACGGCGGTTGCCACCGCCGGCCAGATGACTACGAGTACCACTATGGAGAGAACGGCCCCCGCGGCAAAACCCGCCCAGAGTAGAGTCCGGGTCGTGGGGTCGGCGAGCGCGTAGACCATAATCACTTGGCTAAGCGCTCCCAGGACTCCCAGGACCGCCGTCCCGATGAACAGCGTCGCCAGATCGCTTTGGAGCGCCGATCCGAAGCTGGAGAGGCTCGACCCGGCGGGAGGGACCTGACTGAAGATCGCCGCGACGAACGCGGCGCCAAAGATGATCCCGGCGACGACCGTGAGCACGAACAGGATGCCCCCGATCACGACGTATCGGTGGTGGAGTGGACCGTATCCGCGGCGACCGAGGAATACGAAGATGATGCCGATCAGGGCCAACAGGCCCCCGATCACGTCAATGTACGGGATCCAATCGAGGGCGAACCCGATTACGAGTAACAGGAGGCCGGTGACGGTCCGACTCCGGTCGGCCGCTACCGCGGAGGAGAGGTACGGGGCGGCCGGGCCGGTCCAAGATGAGAGTGGGCCCGGCGGGGGAGAGCTCGAAGAAGGGGCGCTACCCAGGCGGGATATACCGGGCTGGAGAGTCCCACAACGAGGGCAGAAACTTGCGTGGGGCGGAACCGAAGCGCCGCAGTTGGGACAGAATCGGGGAGATGGTTCCATCGCCTGAGTCGTTCCCGGATTGGCCGTCATGACCCGCGAGCCTCGACCCTTCTTCTCCGAGATAATCGCTTCCGAAGTTGGCGGGACTCGGGCCCTCTCTCGGACAGCGTCGACCCGAGTGTAGGCCGGAGTGCATCACGACGACGACCAGTAGTGGTGCTGGGCCGTATTCCCCGAGATCCGACCGAGCGCCACGGCGTGGTCGAGGACGAGATGCGCGAAGAAGCGGCCGTGCTCGTCACTGCCGGGGGGGTCGCCCGGGAAGTAGAATCCGTCGCGCTTGAGGTCCTCCCAGAACAACTCGGGGGTCAGCGGGTGGTTCTCGGTTCCGTCCTTGGCGCATCGCTCGGCGCATTCGAGGGCCCGTCCGATGGGATCGCCCGTATCGGGATGGCGGAGCTGCATGCCACCCCCAAGCTCGAGCGCCCTATTTACTCAGGGCCCGCCGATCGGCGCGCATCCACTCACTTCGGTGGGGTGAGAGCGGCCGCGCACGACGGGCAGAATCGAGCCCCTGGGGGAGCCACCACGCCGCAGCTGGGACAAGTCGCCCCATGTCGGACGGGTTTCGGCAGCCGTCGGGCCAGCGTGACTGCAATGATCAGCACCCCGATCGTCAACGCCACCAATAGGAAGAATGAGACGAGAGCCCCCACCAAGGCGAGCTCCAAGAATCCTCCGAGTCCGGAAAAGAGGTTGGACAAGTTGCCGCCGGAGTTGTTGCCGTTGCTCCCCGACCCGCTGTTCCCGGAATTTTGTACGGTCAGGGAGCCGGACGTCTGAGTTTGGTTCCCTCCCGAATCGGAGACCTGAACGTTCACGGAGTAGGTACCGGAGGAACCGGGGGAGCACGACCAAGAGGACTGGTCTCCGCCGTTGCATCCGTTCGGGAGGCCCGACCACGAGTACGAGTACGGAGGATCACCACCGGTCGCCTGAACGTTAAACGAGACCGAGTTCCCGACGGTCACCGTCTGGGGCTGTATATCGAAGCTCGTGATTTGGAGGGGGGTGGGCGACGACTGACTGGAACCGAGGGGGACGGGTCCCGCACTGGTCGGCGCGGGCGAGCCAGACGGAGAGCGCAACAGCGGGGCCGAAGCGGAGCTAAGTGCAACGAACACCAGCGAAACGACCAGCACTACGAGCAAGACGTTCGTTCGTCGGGGAATTCGGAAGGTCGCCGGTATCGATCGGTCCAACATCAGAGAGCCTCGAATAAGAATTTAGTCCGGGCATGGGGTATTTATCACTTCGTCAAGTCGGGCGCACCTCCGGGCATTATGCGCATTTATGCGTATGAGCGGGGCCGTGTGTCCAATCGGTGGACGCAGAGGATTACTGCCGGGATACGGTCGTCGTCGGGCCGGAGGTTCGGTTCACGCCGGGCTGGGCGGGCCGGACCATCGGCAAGAGGGCGAGTCGCGGGCGGGCCGGTATCTTCAGCTTCTCGCGGAGCCAGTGCCGAACGTCGTAGATGTAGAGGTTGTTGTACGGACAGGCCTCGACACAATCGCCCACCCCGCAGCATTTCGAGCTTCGGAACTCCCCCTTGCTGCGGAAGTGCCCGGGCATGTCCACGAGGGCTACGGGGCAGCCCTTGGCACAATCTAGGGTCGTGCAGTCGCGGCAGACCTGCTTGCTCTCCACTTTGAGCTTATAAAAGCCAATCTTCTGGAACGCTTGGCTGATGAGCCCGGTGTAGCACCAGCCCATCGTCACGCAGTTGTAGTTGCCGGTGTAGGGGATCGAGACGAACAGTACGTACCAGAGGACCGAGAAATAGAGCCCGAAGAAAAACATGGTCGGGTCGGCTCCTTCGACGAAGAAGTTCGTGGTGCCGATCGTGTTCAGGTAGGAGAGGAGGCTCGTCACGACCAGCGAACCCAGCACGAGGCCGGCCGTGATTGAGAACGTCGCGGAAATCCGGCTCGACTGGTACTTTTTCCCTACCGGGCCTGAGCGGTTGAACGCCTTCATCGCGTCGATCGCGGTTCCTTGGTACATCAACGGGGCCGTGCAGAACACCGAGCAGACTACGCGCCGGCCGAAGAGGATCGTCAGTGCTCCTGTGATGGCGTAGGTCAGCAGGACTGCGACGAAGACCGTCGTCGCGAGAGGGAACGAGCCGATGCCCATGCTCCAGCCGAGGACCGGGACGGTGGCGGACGGAGGGGCGTTCGGATCGATCAGGCCGAAGTAGATACTCGGATAGAACACCGCGAACGCGGCGTAACACCCGATCATCAGGACCATCCGGATCCGGTTTTCGAGGTGATGCGTCTCGCGCAACTTGAAGACGACGAGCGCGCCCATCTCGAACCCCATCATGATGAGGAACCACGTGGACGCGGTCACGGTCGCGAGGAACCAGAAGCCGTTCGAAACGCCGTTGAGTAGCACGCTTCCCGGCGGCCCAGAGAGCGCGTAGACTCCGAAGACGCCCACGTAGCTAGACGGATCGATTTGGAGGTCAAGCACCGCACCCATGAAGATCTCCGCCACGAAGATCCCCGAGAGAACCGAGAACGTCCATCGGCTCTGCTCCAGCCACGGGCGTGCCAGCGCGCCGGAGAGCGACTCGGGGCGCACTACTGCGTCGAAGAAGACCACCATCTCGAGAAGGACGGACGCGGCGAAGACGAATCCAAAACCGTAGTAGATCCACATGAAGAGGCCGGCCATCATCAGGCCGTAGATCCAAAGGAGCCGCACGAGGTACCGGGAAAAACCGACCGTCAGCGTCCGGTTCCGATAGAAGTGCTCCATCAGGTAGACAAAGAGGACGATCATCGCCGCGCTCGCGGCGTAGCTCGAGAAATAGAACCAGGTCGAGGCTGCGAGGGCAGGCGGCGACAGGAGCATGATGACCGACTGCGAAACGAGCACGAATCGGACCGGGCGGGGAAGACGATCCCGAAGGAAGTACGACGTCAGGATCATCTCCGCCGACATCGTGAACAGGAACCACGGCGAGTTGACCGAGCCCGTGATCCAGGAGACGAGCCCGGCAATCGACCAGCCGCCCGTGACCAGCTGGCCCGACGCGGTCTGGAACGTCCAGCCCATGAGAAGCTCGCTTGTCACGACCAGTCCGATGACCGCCGCGACGAATGATCGTGTGTGGACGAGGACCGGCGCCGGTGCATTCGGCCCTGCTCGCGCGCGTGTCGAGACGTCCCGCAGAAAGCCAAGGAACACGAGGAGGACACTGGCCGACATGAGGCCGCTCGCCAGCCACAGCCCGCCCACCAGGGACGCGGTGCTAGGCGCGGCGAAGTAGAACGCCGCCCCGCCGATCATCGCGACCATCATCATCAGAAGGAAGACAACCACGGATCCCCGAAGGGGTGTCCGCGCCTCGGCCGCCCACTTGATGAGGACCGCCGTAGTCACGGCCATAGCCGTCGCGATGGGCACGAGGATCGTCCACGCCTCGATCATCGGACCTCGCGCAGCCTTGCGACCTCCCGCCTACCTACGTATGAGCCCTTCCGCCACCGGGATTGGCCGCGTCCGCCGATCCCGACATCGCCGCGCGCTCGATTCGCAGCTCCGTCGGACCGATGCCTGGAGAGGGCGGGCCGGTCTCGAAGGCGATATCGCCATCCTCGAGGGAGGCCCCCACCGCGCTCCGTCGCAGGAACGCTAGGACGCGTCCCGGCCATAGGCCGGCCGTGATCGCGAAGCCGCCGAGCAGAAGGTATTGCACCCCCCAGTTGAAGTAGAGCGCCGGTCCGGGTCCGAAAACAGGCCAGCTGGCGCCCCAGGCCGACGGGCCCCCGAGGACGGCGACAAGCTGATTCGCAAATCCCGCAGCTCCCCCGTCCGCGAAGGGCGGAGGGACCCCCACGACCAAGCTGAGGCCACCAAGGAGGAGCGCGCCTCTCAGGATCCCGACCCCCAGGGTCCCCAGTCTCGGTTCGACGGCCGAGCCCAACCCGCGAGGAAAGAGCGCGGCGACGACGGCGAAAATCGAGATGAGCTGGTGCTGGACGAGCCAGCTGAACCAGAGGGTCGGCGACGCCGTAGTCGGAGACACCGTCGTCCAACTAGCTACCATCGCCAAGGACCAGGTCACCCCTCCGATGAGAAGCCCGACGCGAAGCGCAGCGCTCGCAACGACCTTCCGGTCGGCCCGGCGGGGTTCGTGTCCTTCCGTCGACGGGCCGCCGCTGATCGAGGCTATGCCGAACAGGCCGCCATAGATCCTCAGAAGAAGCTCCTGAGCCAGGAGCGCGACCCAGACGACGACCATCTGGAAGACCCCGAGGAACCAGTTGTTTACGAGCAGGTTGTTGGTGGTCGTGCCCGTGACCTGCCCCACGAGGCCGACACCGGCGGTGGCAGCGGCGGTCGTGGAGCAGCACGCCCCCAACGTGACGAGGGCGATCATCGCCGGAGTTAGCCCGGCCACCGATCCGACAGTTGCAGGCTGACCCGCGCGGGCCCGCCTATTTCGTACGAGGGCGATTCCCAGCAGGACCGCGACGGACATCCCGATCCCGACGCCGGTCGATACGACGATCATCGCGAAGGTAGCGAAGAACGGCAGGGTGATGACCCCCCATGGTTGGACGATCAGCACGCCCGGATAGTTCCATGCTGGGGCCCCGCCGGTCCATAGGATTTCGGCATAGTAGGGGGGCGAGAGCGGGGTCAGGAGCAACATGCTCCCGACTACCATCGAACCCAACGCGTACACGATGGCGAAGAACGCCGTCATCATGATGGCGTGGGACCGCCGGATGTAGGCCCGGATGGAACGGAGCCCGAGAATCGAAAGAAACGAACCGACCCCAGGGAGTTCCGACACGCGGTAGTAGCTACTTCTCGGACTTATAATTCGTTGGTTGGCATTGGTCGGTGGAGAAGCGTGAGAGGAGACTCCGCTACCACGACGAGCGAGCCCCCCGAAGCTGAAGGAATCTCCATCATGGCGCTCGGTCCAGTGACGACCGACCGGTGGACGTCGCATTGTTCCGGTCGTTTCTTCGAGCCGAGCTCGAGCGGATTCGATCCGACCCCGACCGGTCGACCGAGGCTGCTCGGGCCGGGCGGGCCGCCGAAATACTGGAGGCCATCGTGACGCAATCGGAATTCGTGGAGTTTATCACCGAGTACGCGTACCCGGATCTGGACGGGACGTCCGGAGGCAACGTCACATGAGGGAGGCTGCGGGTTCCGACTGGAAGAAGTCCGAACGATGGAAGGGCATCGTTCGGCCCTACCGGCCAGAGGACGTGGAGCGACTGCGCGGCTCGGTGACAATCGAGTACACGCTGGCCACGCTGGGGGCCCAGCGGCTCTGGCGACTCCTCCAGAGCGAGCCGTATTTGCCCACCCTCGGCGCCATGACCGGCACCCAGGCGGTGCAAATGGTCGCCGCTGGACTGCCGGCGATTTACGCAAGCGGCTGGCAGGTTGCAGCGGATGCGAACGACGCGCTCCAGACGTACCCTGACCAGAGCCTCTACCCGGCCGATTCGATGCCCCACCTTGTTCGTCGCATCAATCAGGCATTCCGGCGCGAGGACGAAAAGCAGCACGCGGCGGGCAAGGACGATGTCTATTGGTACGCGCCGATCGTCGCGGACGGCGAGGCCGGATTCGGAGGGAATCTGAACGTCTTCGAACTGACGAAGGCGCTGATCGAGGCGGGAGCCGCGGGTCTGCACCTTGAGGACCAGCTCGCCTCCGTCAAGAAGTGCGGGCACATGGGCGGCAAAGTCCTTGTCCCGGCCCGCGAGTTCAACCAGAAACTCTGGGCGGCTCGCCTCGCGGCCGACGTCCTGGGCGTCCCGACGGTCCTCATCGCCCGCACCGACGCGCTATCGGCAAAGCTCCTAACGAGCGACGTCGATCCCCGGGATGAGCCGTTCCTCACGGGCAAGCGGACGCCGGAAGGGTTCTTCGAGATCTCGGGCGGGCTCGATCAGGCGATCGCCCGTGCGATCGCCTATGCTCCCTACGCGGACCTCCTCTGGTTCGAGACCGCGGGGCCGGACCTTGACGAGGCGGAGCGGTTCGCGCGCGAGGTCCACTCCGAGTACCCGGGCAAGCTGCTTGCCTACAACTGCTCGCCGTCCTTCAACTGGCGCAAGAAGCTGAAAGCCGAAGTCATCGCCGAGTTTCAGTCGACGATCGCCGAGATGGGCTACAAGTTCCAGTTCGTGACGCTCGCCGGGTTCCACGCCGTGAACCTCTCGATGTTCCGCCTCGCGAAGGGGTACTCCCAGACTGGGATGAGCGCGTACTCCGATCTTCAGGAGGAGGAGTTCCGCGCCGAGGAGGAAGGGTACAGTGCGGTAAAGCACCAGTCGTTCGTCGGGACCGGCTACTTCGACGACGTCGCCCAGGTTCTCTCGGGCGGGCTGACGTCGACTCTCGCGATGGATGGGTCAACCGAGGCCGAGCAATTCCAAGAATCCGGTAAGAAGACCGTCCAAGACGCACCGGGCCGGACGGGAACCCGCTCGCGCCACGCCTCGTCCAAGGCCGGGTGAGTTCGGCGGGACTAGTGGGTCGGCCAGAGTCGACGCGCGGCGATCAGCCGCATGATCTCGGAGGGGCCGTGGGCGATCCCTCCGCTGCGGACGTCCCGCCAGCGCTGCTCGTGCGGCAGGTCGCCGGAGTACCCTCGCCCGCCATGGAACTGGATCGCGTGGTCGAGGGTTTGAAGGGCAGTATCCGTCGCCAGCCACTTTGCCAGCGCCGCCGGGGCCTCGACCCGGTCGCCGCGTTCGAGACGCTCGAGAACCCGCTCGGTGTACAGCCAGGCCGACTCGAGACGCGCCTCGTCCTCTACGAGGGGGAAGGCGACCCCTTCCTGCGCCGAAAGTGGCTTTCCGAAAGCGGTACGGGCGCCGACGTGCTCGACGGTCTCCTCCCACGAGGCGTGCGCCACCCCGAGGTAGACCGCCGCGAGCAGCGCCCGTTCGCGCGTGAGCTCGCTTCGAACGTACTCGAACCCCTTCCCCTCCTCACCGATTCGGAAACCCGCGGGCAGCCGGACCCCGCGATAGTGGACCGTGCCGCGGCACATCCAGCGCTCGCCCAGGTCAGGCGCGTCCCGCTTCCGGGTGATCCCGTCGAGGTCCTGCGGCACCAGGAACGCGGTGATCTCGCGGCGGGGATCGCTCGCCGGAACCCTCCCGTAGACGATCGCCGCTTCGGCATCGCAGGCGAAAGCTACCTCGCTCTTCTCTCCGTCCAGAAGGTAGCCGTCGCCACTGGGTCGCGCCCGCAAGGCGATCGCCGCGGCGTCCGAACCCGCACCGGGTTCGGTGATCTGATTCCCGATGAGACGTTCCCCCCGCATGAGGGGCCGGAACCACTCTTCGACCAGTTCTCGGGATCCGTGCTCCGCAAGCACGGAAGAAAACTCGGGCTGGAGCGAGAGTTTCGCAAACGCCGTGCCGCCCAAGCGGGCGAGATGGAAGAGCGCGATGCCTGTTCGGGGCAGGGGGAGGCCCCTTCCTCCCAAGTCCCGACTCGTGTGAAGTCCGATCAGCCCCGCGTCGGCGAGGGCCCGAAACTCTCGCCGGGGGAACTCCGGTGATCGATCCAGCTCACGGTACCGGCGAGCGAGCTCGAGCCGAGAGGCGGTCGATTTCACCTCCTCGACGATCGGGTCTTGCGGCAGATCGGAGAGGTGGGCCATCTAAAGTCCCTCCCGCTCGAACAAGGGAGTCTCCCGCGCCGGGGGTCCATGGGGGCGGTCCTCTCCGATCACGCCGGAGCCCCGGAGCTCGGCGATCCGATCGGCCGAATATCCGAGCACGCCGCCGAGCACGCGATCGTTGTCCTGCCCAAGCCACGGTGCGCCGCGCCAGACCCCGCCCGGGGTCTCCGAGAACCGGGGAGCGACCCCCGCACCCTTCACACGGCCGGCGACTGGGTCGTCCCATTCGAGCAGCATCCCACGCTCCCGATAGTGAGGCTCGCGCGCAATGTCGGCGATGTCCAGGACCCGGTTGATCGCGACGTCGTGCTCGCGTCCGAGCTGTTCGAGCTCGTCCCGGGACCGGTCGCGGCAGAAGGCGGCGATCGCCGCGTCGACCGGTTCCCGGTGCTTAAGCCGGTAATCCCGGTCCTCGAACGCGGGGTCGGTGAAGTCGATGAGCGTCCGTAGCCTCGCCCAGGAGTCCTCGGTCGGAGCCGCCACCACGACCCAGCCATCCTTCGCACGGTGGACATCGTACGGATGGAGGCGGGCATGGGCGGAGCCGAACCGACCACGGACGATCCCACGCATGAAGTAGTCGAGGGCGAGGTTCTCGAGCAGGATGAAGAAGATCTCGTACTGCGCGACGTCGACGGATTGGCCCCTTCCCGTCCTCTGGGCGTGGATGTACCCCATGAGACCGGCCGTCGCCGACGCAAGGCCGGTCACCGTGTCGTTGAGCGCGGTCGCGGAACGCATCGGCGGCTCGGGATCCGGACTCCCCTGCAGGGAGAGGTATCCGCTGTACGCTTGTGCCGTGAGGTCGTAGGAAGGAGCGCGGACCCGCTCCGGGTCGCCTGTGCGCCCGTGTCCCGACACGTGGACGATCGTCAGGCGAGGGTTCGCCCGCCACATCGCAGCATCCGAGAGGTCGAGCTTGTCGTAGGTCCCCGGCCGGGACGATTCGATCCAGATGTCCGAGTGGCGGGCGAGATCGAGGAAGACCTCGCGACCCTCCGGTCGCCGGATATCGAGGCCGACCGACAACTTGTTGCGCGAGTACTGGACCCAGGACTCCGAGACCTGATCCTCCGGTGAACCGCCCGGCAGGAGCGGTCGCAGGGTCCGCGTCGCGTCCGCGTAGGGAGGCTCGAACGGGGGACCCTCGACGTGGATCACCTCGGCGCCAAACTCGCCCAGATAGGTCGCCGCCCAGGGGCCCGCTACGAAGCGGGCGGAGTCGAGCACCCGAATCCCGGCGAGAGGGCCGAACGGCGGGACCCGGGCATCGGTGCTCTTAGGGGTGGACACGGACGCGAAGCCGACCGTCGGTCCATAAACCGCGAGGTTCCCCCCTGAACCTCGGGCACCAAATAGCGCACCTCGCCTCGGCGGCCCGATGAGCGAGGCCCCGTGGGATCGGTTCGAGGGCGCGAAGTTCCGGGACGAGCTGACGAAATACAAGATGGCCAATCATCCGTTCAAGACCCATCCGTTCTTCGCCCGGCTCGAGAAGGGTGAGGTCCCACTGCCGGTCGTTCGCGAGTGGGCGAAGCAGTTCTACCCCTGGCTTGCGAGCGTCCCTATCGCGATGGCCGAACGGTTCTCCAACTGCTCGTGGGACCCCGCGAACGACCCGTACCGGCGAATGATCCTCGATCAGCTCGTCGAGGAGGCGGGGGATCCGAAGGGAAAAGCTCCGGGCCACCCGGAACTCTGGCTACGATTCTGCGAGGGCCTCGGGCTGACCCGAAAGGGGGTGCAGACCGCGCCGCTGCTCCCGAGCACGATGGTCGCGATCGACGATTTCCTCTACACGAACCGCGTCAATCCGTTCTACGTCTCGGCGGCGGGCTCCTCCGAGCCTCCGAACGTGGAGCTCTGCGCGCGCCTGCTGCCGGCGTTCCGGGACCGGTATCACATCGCCGAGGGCCCGCTCGAATACTATCGGCTCCACGTAGTCGCTGACGTTGAGCACAGCGAATGGATCGGCCAGATTGTCGCAGGGTTCGCTTCGACGCCCGAGGTCCGCCGACAGATGTGGGATCAGATGCTCCGCGGATTCTCGATCCATGCGTTGCTCGTCGATGGCGTGCTCGCGGCGAACGGGGGCGCGGGCCGTCCGTCGAAGTCTAAATAGGACCGCCACGGTCCCGGAGGCGTATGCCAGGCCGCTCAGGGAAAGACAGGGCCGCGTGCCGGTCCTCGCCCGCGACGGTCTCGACCTGGCTCTGGTGAACGGGAGGCGCCGGGAGGGCGCCGTCCCGACGTGCCTCGCACGGTTCGGGTTCGGACCCACCGGGCGTCTCCCCCGAAAGAAATCAAGGGGGTAAGCAATGTACGGAAAATCGGTTCGACTGAAGCGACTCTTCCCAACGCCCGAACGACGTCTCTTCTCGGTTCCGCTAGATCACGCGGTGTCGATGGGCCCGATCGACGGGCTCGAGGAACTCGCCCCCCTCGCGGCCGATCTCCAATCGGGAGGGGCCGACCTATTGATCGTGACGAAAGGGGCGGTGCGCGAGGTTGTGCCGGTCCTCAGCCCCCGGACCATGCTCGGAGTCCACCTCTCCGCCTCGACGAGCCTCGGCTCGACCGCGAACCTCAAGGTGCTGGTGGGTACCGCCGCCGAAGCGGTAAGCCTCGGGGCAGACCTCGTGAGCATCCAAGTCAACTTCGGAATCCCGGAAGAGCCGGCGATGCTCCGGGACCTCGGGATCGCCGCGGACGAGTGCCGTCAGCTCGGCATCCCGCTTCTTTGCATGGCCTATGTCAAGAAGGCGAACGGCGGAACGCCGGACGAGCTCCGTCACGCGGCGCGGGCGGCCGCCGACACCGGTGCGGACATCGTGAAGACGAGCTATCCCGGATCGGCCGAGGAGTTCGCGAAGCTCGTCCGAACGACGCCGGTCCCCGTGCTGATCGGCGGCGGGGTCCGCCTCGACGACGAGGCGCAGTTCTTCACGATCATCCGGGATTCGGTCGCGGCCGGCGGTGCGGGGATCTGCATCGGTCGGAACCTGTTCCAGCGGCGGCCCGTGGCTCCTCTCGCGCGACGCATCGCCGACCTGTTGCACGGAGCGGGGTGAGCGAGAACCGCCGTGACGCGGGATCGGATCACCATCGCCCCCACCGGGGTCGACCGGTCACAGCTCGACGCGATCGTGGGCCGCGCCCGCCAGCGGGGCTTCCGGAGATTCGTCCTCGATTCCTCGGCCCCGTTCGAGTCCCGACCTGACGAGGAGGTGGTCCGACGGGACGGCTCCGAGCTGCACCGCGAAGGAAAGCCGACCATCCGCCTCGTGACCGTTCACGACCCGGCGGAGCTAGCGGAGGCCGTCGGCCGAGTGCCGGAGGGCGGCGCGGTCGCGATTGAGTGGACGGGCGACCGGGTCATCCCTCTCGAGAATGCGGTCGCGGCGAGTGGCCGACGGTTCGAGATCTGGACCTATGCACGCTCGACCGGGGAGATCCCGGGAGCCCTCGGCGCCCTCGAGCACGGCGCGGACCGTATTATCGTCGAGGTCCGGTCGCCGACCGACGTCGACGCGGTCGAATCGATCCTCGAGGGACCGCTTCCGACGAGCCTCTCATGGGCCCTTGCCCCCGTGGTCTCGATCCAGCCGGCCGGGATCGGCGACCGGGTCATCATCGACACGACGTCGCTCCTCCGTCCAGCGGAGGGGTTCCTCGTCGGGAGTGCGGCGGCCTTCCTCTTCCACGTCGCGAGCGAGGCCGTCGGATCGCGGTTCAGCCGGGCCCGGCCGTTCCGGGTGAACGCTGGGTCGGCCCACTCCTACGTGCTGATGGCCGATGGCTCGACCCGCTACCTCGCCGAGCTTGCGCCGGGAGACACTGTGCTCGCCGTTGAACCGGAGGGCCCGAGCCGATCCGTCCGCGTCGGTCGGATCAAAGTTGAGCGGCGGCCGATGGTCGTTGTCGTAGCCGAAGACCAAGGGGTGCGTCGGACCGTCTTCCTTCAAGAGGCGGAGACCGTCCGTCTGTCCAGCGAATCCACGAGGATCGCCACGACCGATCTGCACGAGGGCACATCCGTCCGCGGAGTTCGTCTCCCCGCTGCCCGCCACCTCGGCCGCACGATCGAGGAGACGATCGAGGAGCGATGACGGCTCCCCCTCCGGCGATCGCGGTCACGCTCCCCGCGACGGGGGTCGACGAAGCCCGTCAGCAGATCGACGTCGCCGCGCGCGCGGGGGCCGACCTCGCCGAGGTCCGGTTTGATCGATGGACGCGAGCCGACTACAACGACCGGGCCCGACTCTTCCCCTCCTTGGTCCCCTTGATCGCCACCCTTCGGTCCCGGACGGAAGGAGGCCAAGGCCCGGACGAGCCTGAAATCCGGTCCGAGCGACTGCGCGAACTGTCACTGCTCCCGTTCCGATGGATCGACCTCGAGTGGGACCGGGATCTCGCCCTCCTTCCCGAACTTCCACGACCTTCGGAGATGGGACGGATCCTCTCGACCCACTACCCGGCCGGCGTCCGTCCCGACGTCTGGGCCCGCCGACTGCGGGAGCCGGTCCCCCCGGGATGCCTCCGTAAGGTCGTGGCCTGGGCCCGGGTGGGACCTCTGCTACTGGAGCTCTTGCCCCAGTTACCGGCACCGGGAACTGAGGCGGTGATCGCTCTGACTACCGGGCCGTCCGGCCCGCTGCTCCGCGCGTGGGCCCGTCGCCTCGGCTTTCCCATGGTGTTCGCCGCCCCGCCCTCCGCTCCGCTCTCTCATCCAACCTCGACCGCGGTCGAACCCAGCCAGATCCCGGTTGACCATCTCCGAGCCTACTTGTCGACGGAGAACCACCCGCCAATCTTCGGATTGGCCGGCCACCCGGTCGGCCACACGAGGAGCCCCGCGCTGCATGCCCGCTGGATGTCGCGCTTTCACCGGACAGGGATCTACGTTCCGCTCGATTTCGAGACGGAACCGGAGTTCGTGGACTCGCTCGCGATCCTCGCGGAGTGGGGGTTCCGCGGCCTCAACGTGACCCACCCGTGGAAGTCCGCCGCTCTCGAGGCCGCGACGGAGGTCATGGGCGGCGCAGCGGTCTGCGGAGTTGCGAACACGCTCACGTTCCGTGGCGACTCCATCGAGGCGGAAAACACCGACCTCGTCGCCGCCCTTCGCCGGCTCGAGGAGTTGAAGCGGCAGGGTCGATGGGACGGCCGATCGCTGGCCGTCGTCGGCGCCGGAGGGGCCAGCCGGGCGACGCTGGCGGCGGCGCGAACACTCGGTTCGCGAGCCCGTGTCTACGCGCGGCGGGCCGAGGCGGCCGAGGAACTCGCGAGGTCGTTCAGTGCCGATGCCCCCGACCCGGAATCGGCCGAGTCTGAGTCCCTGCTCGTACACGCGACGACTGTGGGGCGGCACGACGCGGGGCCGCTGGAAGTCCCGATCGAGCGACTGCTCCAAAGGGGCGCGCACGTCCTCGACTGGGTGTACGACCCTGAGGTCCCCGAAATCCGGTCCGCTGCGCTCCGGGCCGGGGCGACCTATGAGGACGGACGCCGCCTTCTCGTCTATCAAGCGGCCGCGAGCTTTGGCCTCTGGTGGGGGGAAGAGCCGTCCCCCGAGGCCGTGGACGAACTGCTGCGCGAGGTCGGATGCGAGGGATAGGGCGGGCCTCGGGGGCCATCACGATCGTCAATGCGTTGCCGACCGGCGTCGGGTGCGCTCTCGGCATTGGCCTCTTCGCCGTGGCCGAGGTCTCCCTTCAGCCGGTCCGGTCCCATGATTCGGGCCATCCCGGTGGGCTCCGGGCCCAAATGGACACCCGCACCCCCCTAGTCGAGACCACGGCACGCCTCGCGCTCTCTCGCTGGGGCTCATCGGGTTCCCGCATCACCCACCTTCGCCTCCGGTCGGAGATTCCTCCCGCGCGCGGGCTGAAGAGTTCGAGCGCCGTCTCCTGCGCGATTGCGCGGGCGATCGCCTCCGCGGCTGGGGCTCGACCGACCGACCTCGAGATCGGGCTACTCTCGTCCGAGGCCTCACGAGCTACCGGGGTGAGCGCGACCGGGGCGCTGGACGACGCGCTCGCCGGTATCCGGGGGGGCTTCGTGGTCACGGATAACCTGCGAGGCGAGCTCCTGCGAACCTCGCCCCCCGGTCGCGATTGGGCGACGGCGATGTTCGTCCCCGAGACCACACACTCGCCTTCTCCCCAATGGGCCGCGCGGTTCCGAAACCGGGCGTCCGAAGGAAGAGCCGCAGTAACAGCCGCGCTCGACGGGGACTGGTGGGAAGCGATGGCGCTCAATACGGAGCTCGTCGAGCGGACGATGGGCTACGAATACCGGGCTCTGAGGGAGCGGCTGATGGCCGGGGGAGCCCTGGGCGTCGGAGTGAGCGGACTCGGCCCCGCGCTCGCCGCGATCGCTCCTTCGGAGCGGGTCGAGAGACTGAGGCAGGCGCTCCCCAAGGCCGGGGGCCAGCGAACGGTCGCAAGGGTCTGGTCTGTTGAGACCGCCCCGACTACGGGGGGAGAATGACCTCGGTGCGCATCGCTCCCGGTCGCGCGGCGGGCACGGTGCTGGCTCCGCCCTCGAAGAGCTACACCCACCGCGCCCTCGTCGCGGCCCACCTTTCTGGCCGGACCTACCGCATCGTCGACCCCCTCGACTCGGACGATACGCGCGCGACCGCTCGAGCGATCTCCGCGCTGGGGACACCCGTCCGTCGTCGAAAGAATGTCTGGACCGTGACTCCTCAGGAATCCGAGCCGGCCGAGGCCCTGATCACGATTGATTGCGGCGAGTCCGGGACGACGTGGCGGTTCGCAACCGCGCTTTCGGCTCGTCTCGGAACTCGGGTGGCTCTCGGCGGACGGGGCCGTCTCCCGGCTCGACCGATGGCGGAGCTGCTCTCCGCCCTCCGCACGTTGGGTGCGGACTGCCGACAGGATCCCGCCCGCGGCGTCGTGACGATCCGCGGCCCGATTCACTCCGGAAGCGTGGCGCTCGACGCCTCAAGGAGCTCCCAGTTTGCTTCCGCCCTCCTCTTCGTACTGCCCACGCTGGACGGCGGGAGCGTGCTCCGGCTCACCGGTCCCATCGTCTCCGGACCGTACATAGAGGCGACCGTCGCGCTGCTCGCGCGCCACCGCGTGCGCGTGATACGGGAGGGACGCAAGTTCCAGGTGCCCGGCGGGCAAACGTACCGAGGGAGTCGCTTCCGGCCGACCGGGGATGCCTCTTCCGCAGCGTACCTGTGGACTGCCGCTGCCCTGACCGGCGGCGAGGTGAAAGTCGAGGGTGTCGACCCGGACTGGCCGCAGGCGGACCGAGCGATCTTGCCGCTGCTCGAGCAGACGGGCGCGGGGGTCATCCGGGCGCGTCGGAGCGCGACGGTGCGTGGCCGCGCTCTCCACCCGTTCCGGGTCGACCTCTCGGGCGCGCCCGACCTCTACCCGCTCGCCGGAGTACTGGCGGCGAGCATTCCCGGGCGGAGCGAGATCCGAGGCGCGGCCCACGTCGAGCTGAAGGAGTCCGATCGTCGAGCCGCCACCGCCGATCTCGCCCGCGCGTTCGGCGCCCGGGTCTCCGTTTTCTCTGACCGAATGGTGATCGAGGGTACTTCTGAACCCCGGGCGGTCCACCGGACGGATCTAGCGGATCACCGACTGGTGATGAGCGCCGCGGTGGGCGCGCTGAGCGCCGGGACTGCGT